>NZ_QAIQ01000160.1 GCF_003061105.1 Arthrobacter sp. HMWF013 | reverse complement strand
CCGGAAGGGCGTTAAGTGACCCCGCGTTGACCCATCAGCGGGGAGTGGGCCGTCAATTTCCGCCAGCTCGTGCTGCTGACGCAGTTCGCGCGATCAGGACCTTCTCTTCCACCGGGGCGTTGCCGCTGGCGCGTTGTGCCCGGAAGTAAGCGCGCGCCTCGTCCTGCCGCGCCTTCTCAGCCCCGGTGGCGATCTCCGCGCGGACATGATCCTCGCCATATCCGAAGGCTTCCACCAGGTCCAGCGCATGCGGCCGGATCTTCACCAGCAGCCGGTTGATGTAGTCACCCACGGTGCGTGCCCGCTGCATGGAGAGCCTGCCGTTCATCAGGTACCACGCGAGGTTCTTTTCGATCAGCGAGAGACCGAAGAGATCGCGAAGCCAGGTCAGGACCGTTTTCGTGCCGGGGTCGGTGATGTCGGCCAAGGCTTCGGTGAAGGCTTCCCACTGCAGAAGCTCGGCGTGGGCCTGGGCGGCGTCGATCAACTCATTCTGGTGCTGGTTGAAAAGGGCTGCACCCTTTTCCACCGGCAGCCTGTTGGCTCCCTTCAGCGCCGACCCGACGTCGGCCACCATGGTCTGGACCCGATCGGTGAGCAACGCGCGCTGGCCGGCCTCGTCCCGCAGCGCAATAGCCGCCTTCTGCGCCAGTCCGGTATCGGCGACAAATTGTGCCACCTGGCGCAGGCCGGTGCGGTGGATGGCGGCGCCCGTGGCCTGCCCAACCACGTAGCGGGCCATAACGCCGAAATCGACGTTCCTGAATTCCTTGGCATAGTCGGCCAGGAGCCGCTTGGCCACCAGCTGGAGGAGCACCGTGTTGTCGCCCTCAAAGGTGACGTACACATCGAGGTCAGCACGGAGGGAGGCGAAACGGTTTTCGATCAGGAAGCCGGCGCCGCCACATGCTTCGCGGCATTCCTGCAGGGTGTCGAGGGCATGCCAGGTGCTGAGCGGCTTGAGGGCCGCCGCGAGGGTCTCCAGATCCTGCCGGTCCGCGTCAGTGTCATGGGCGCCCGAGAACACTTCGTCATACTTCTGGAGCAGCTGCTCGTGCGCGAAGCCTGCCGCGTAGGTGGTGGCCAGGCGGGTGAGCAGGCGGCGCTGGTGGCGCTGGTAATCCAGGAGCACTTCCTCGTCGGTGTGGGACGAGGCGTTGAACTGACGCCGCTCGGCAGCGTAGCGGATGGCTGCCGTCAGGGCGATCTTCGATGCTGCCACTGCCGCACCGTCCAGTGACACGCGGCCCTGGACGAGCGTCCCCAACATGGTGAAGAACCGCCTGCCGGGGCTGGCGATGGGGGAGGTGTAGGAACCGTCGGCTCCCACGTCGCCGTAGCGGTTGAGCAGGTTTGTCCGGGGGATGCGGACGTTGTCGAAATGCAGCCGGCCGTTGTCGATGCCGTTGAGGCCGCCCTTGACGCCGTCGTCTTCACCGCCAATTCCCGGCAGGAACTGCTTGGTCTCCGGGTCCCGCAGCTCCACGTAAAAGGCGTGGACGCCGTGGTTGACGTCCTTGGTCACCAGCTGGGCAAAGACAACTGCGCTGAGGCCGTCGATGGCGGCGTTTCCGATGTAGTCCTTCCAGGCAGCGCGGAACGGCGTGTGGATCACAAATTCCTGGGTGTCCGGGTCAAACGTTGCCGTGGTGGCGATGCTGGCGACATCGGAGCCGTGGCCGGTCTCGGTCATCGCAAAGCAGCCGGGGATCTCCAGGCTCATGATCCCGGGCAGCCACTTGGCATGGTGTTCGGCGGTCCCCAGGTGCATCACGGCTGAGCCGAAGAGCCCCCATTGGACGCCGGCCTTGATCTGCAGGGACGGATCTGCAGTGACCAGTTCCTCGAATCCGGCCACATTGCCGCCGTGGTCATCCGCACCGCCCAGCTCCACCGGAAATGCCCGGTGCACGCCGTTGTTCTCGACGAGGTATTTCAGCTGGCCGAAAGCCCTGGCCCGGTGGTCGGTGTGGGTAAGGCCTTCGATTTTGTGCAGTTCCGGCTTGCCGGCCAGGGTTCGTGCCTGCCGGCGGGAAGCGGCCCACTTGCCGAGCAGCTGTTCGCCGAGGGCCGCAACGTCGACGGCGGGCTGGACGGCCGGCCGCTGGCGGGCAGCTGAAATGCCGGCCGCGGGACCCTTGCCGGTGGGACGGTCAACTACTTCGGTCATGTCAATGTCCTTCGTTGGTTCTGACGGATGGTTCGATAAGTTCAGGAGCGATCCCGACGCACAGCCAGGCTGTGATCTGCCGGGCCATGGCTTCCTGGTCGGGTTTCGATGCGGAAGCGGGAGTGCTGAGCCACTGTTCGCCGGCATTCCGGACCAGGCCGATGGCGGCCGTGGGCCAATAGCCGATCACGGCTTCCTTGCCGCCGCCCAGATGTGTCCGCATCGGTGCGGCGATCATCTCGGCAATGGATTCGAAGAAGTGCCCGAGTGCGCCGGAAATCGCGGCCGGGGCCGGGGAACTGCCCGCTTCGGCCGGGGCAGAGCGGGTGACGAAGCTGTAGACGTTGGGGCTGGTTTCAGCCATCTGGAGGTAGGCGGAAATCATGGCCAACAGACCTTCGCGCGGGGTCTGGGCGCTCTGGGCAGCTTCACCGATCTTGCGCTGCATCTGGCTCAGGACCACTTCACCGACGGCCTGCTGCAGGCCCGCTTTGTCGCCAAAATACCTGTAGAAAACCGACTTTGAGGTACCGGCGGCGGCTGCGATTTCCTCCATGGAGGCATCACTGCCCAAGGCGTGGACAGCCCGCCGGGCGGACTTGATGAGCTCCCTGCGGCGCTCCTCCCGGTGCGTCTGCCAGCGGGACGAGCGGCCGTCGGCACTCGCGCCGGAAGCCGGCGTCTGAAGGTCTGCGGGGAGGTTGTTCACGATACCCAGCGTATCAGGTACGCTGGGTATCGGTAACCGCAGCAGATCAGAGGAGACACCCATGTCCGTCGAGGGACAGTCCACACCCGGACCCCAGGAATTCAGCAGCGCCGCAGCTTCCGGCAGCGGGCGGCCAGTCCGCCGGGCAGTGGTGGTGGGGGGCAACAGGATCCCGTTCGCCCGCACAGGGGGCGCCTACACAAAGTCTTCGAACCAGGACATGCTCACCGCCGCCCTGGACGGCCTGATTGCCAGGTTTGGGCTGCAGGATGAACGCATCGGCGAGGTAGCTGCCGGGGCGGTCCTCAAGCATTCCAGGGATTTCAACCTCACCCGCGAGGCTGTTCTCGGTTCCGCACTCTCTGCTGAGACCCCCGCCTATGACGTGCAGCAGGCGTGCGCCACGGGCCTTGAGACGGTCCTCAGCCTGGCCAACAAGATCAAGCTGGGCCAGATCGATTCCGCGATCGCCGGCGGCGTGGACTCGGCCTCGGATGCGCCGATTGCGGTCAGCGAAGGGCTGCGCGACGTTCTGCTGGATCTCAACCGGGCCAAGACCCTTCCGCAACGGCTGAAGGTGCTGAGCCGGCTCCGGCCCAAGGACATTGCCCCGGACGCGCCCAACACCGGGGAGCCCCGCACGGGCCTGTCCATGGGGGAGCACCAGGCGCTGACCACCGCCCAGTGGAATATCCCGCGTGAAGCCCAGGACGAGCTTGCCTTCAACAGCCACCGCAACCTTGCCGCCGCCTACGACGCCGGTTTCTTTGATGATCTGCTCACGCCCTACCGCGGGCTGTCCCGGGACTCGAACCTGAGGGCGGACACCACCCTGGAGAAACTGGCGACCCTTAAGCCCGTCTTTGGCAAGAGCCTGGGCGCCGAAGCCACCATGACGGCAGGCAACTCAACTCCGCTGACCGATGGGGCATCGACCGTGCTGCTGGCCTCGGAGGAATGGGCCGACGCCCACGACCTGCCCAAGCTCGCAGCCGTGGTGGACGGTGAAGCTGCGGCCGTGGATTTTGTCCACGGCAAGGACGGCCTCCTGATGGCTCCCGCGTTCGCCGTGCCGCGGTTGCTGGCGCGCAACGGGCTGACCCTGGCCGACTTCGACTTCTTCGAAATCCACGAAGCCTTCGCCGGGACGGTGCTGAGCACCCTGGCAGCCTGGGAGGACGAGGAATTCGGCCG
>NZ_QAIQ01000159.1 GCF_003061105.1 Arthrobacter sp. HMWF013 | reverse complement strand
TCGCTGGACAGCCTCCAGCGGATGACCTGGGGATCAAACGGGTTCCACCGGCTCGGCGGCAGCACCCGGATGCCCACCCGCTTGATGGTTTCCACCAGGCCCAGAGACTGGAGAACGCGCACGGCCTCGCGCACCACGGAACGGGAAACCCGCAGCTCTTCTTCAAGGTGCTCGGCCAGCATAACGTGACCGGTGGGCAGGTCGCCCGTAATGATCCGGGTGCCAAGATTCTCAATGGCACGGTGATGCAGGCTGGTCGACATGGTGTCAAGCCTAGACTGGGAAACGGCTGGCCGCGTTTCATAGAGTGGGCCCCGCTTTCCCGAAGCCGATTGAATATATATGCTTTATTCGGACCCTGTGGTTCGTGCCAGCCTGCTTCGCCATGAATGCGGAGCCACCTGCACATCCATTGCACACAATGAATTGGAGTTTTTGATGTCTGCACACATCGGTGTCACCGGCCTAGCGGTAATGGGCGCCAACCTGGCCCGCAACCTTGCCCGTAACGGTTTTACGGTTGCCCTGCACAACAGGTCGGTGGAAAAGACTGATGCACTTCTCGAAAAGCACGGCACTGACGGCGACTTCGTCCGCACCGAAACCCTGCAGGAACTGGTGGACTCGCTGGAGAAGCCGCGCCGTGTCCTGATCATGGTCAAGGCCGGCAAGCCCGTGGACTCGGTCATCGAGCAGCTGGAACCGCTGCTGGAAGCCGGCGACATCATCATCGACGCCGGAAACTCCCACTACGAGGACACCCGCCGCCGCGAAGCAGCCCTGGCCAAGAAGGACCTGCACTTCGTCGGCATCGGAGTCTCCGGCGGTGAGGAAGGTGCCCTCAACGGCCCGTCCATCATGCCCGGCGGGTCCAAGGAATCCTATGAAGCCCTCGGCCCGCTGCTGGAGAAGATCGCCGCGCACGTAGACGGCCAGCCCTGCTGTGCCTGGATCGGCACCGACGGCGCCGGACACTTCGTCAAGATGGTCCACAACGGCATCGAATACGCCGACATGCAGGTCATCGGCGAAGCGTTTGACCTCCTGCGCTCCGGGGCGGGCATTGAGCCGGCAGACCAGGCCAAGATCTTCGAAGAGTGGAACAAGGGCGATCTCGCCTCCTTCCTCATCGAAATCTCCGCCCAGGTGCTCGGCCACGTGGACGCCAAGACGGGCAAGCCGTTCGTCGACGTCGTGGTGGACGCCGCAGGCCAGAAGGGCACCGGCCGCTGGACGGTCATCTCCGCCCTGGAACTGGGTTCGCCGGTCTCCGGCATCGCCGAGTCCGTCTTCGCCCGCGCCCTGTCCTCGCAGGCAGAACAGCGCAAGCTCGGCCAGGAACTGCTTGCCGGTGAGGAAATCGCCGTCGAGGTTCCGGAAACGTTCGTCGAAGACGTCCGCCAGGCGCTGTACGCCTCCAAGCTGGTCTCTTACGCCCAGGGACTGGACATGCTGACCTCTGCGGCCACGGAATACGGCTGGGATCTGAAGCTGGACGAGATCGCGTCCCTCTGGCGCGGCGGCTGCATCATCCGTGCCGAGCTCCTGAAGGACATCACCAAGGCTTACGCGGCGGAGGACAAGCCTGCCAACCTGCTGTTCGCCCCGGCCTTCACCAAAGCGATCGCCGATGTCCTGCCTGCCTGGCGCCGTGTGGTTTCCACCGCTGTCCAGCTGGGTATTCCCGTGCCCGTGTTCTCCTCCTCGCTGGCCTACTACGACGGCCTGCGCCGCAAGCGCCTGCCGGCCGCAGTGATCCAGGGCCAGCGCGACCTCTTTGGTGCCCACACCTACGGCCGTGTTGATGCCGAGGGCACGTTCCACACCCTCTGGGGCGAAGACAAGTCCGAAATCGAAGCCGTGGATACCCACTAGGCGCCACCCACCACACAACTGCACCACGCTGCGAAACCTGCGGCCGGAACTTCCCGGATACTCTGGGAGGTGCCGGCCGTTGGCGTTCGGCGCCACCATAGGGGTCCGTCCACCAAGGGAGTCCACATGTCCCAGCCAGTAGCGTTAGTTACGGGAGCTTCCACCGGCATCGGCTACGAGGCGGCCATGAAGCTCAGCGGCCAGGGCTTTACGGTCTATGCCGGCGCCCGCCGGGTGGACCGGATGGAGCCCCTAAAGGCCATGGGCATCCACGTCCTGGCGCTGGACGTGACCGACGACGAATCGATGCGTGCCGCCGTCGGACGGGTTCTGGAGGAACGCGGGCGGATCGATGTCCTGGTCAACAACGCCGGCTATGGGTCGTACGGGGCCCTGGAACAGGTGGACCTGGCCGAGGGCAGGCGCCAGTTCGATGTCAACGTCTTTGGGCTGGCCCGGATGACGCAACTGGTGTTGCCGGCCATGCGGGCGGCGGGCCGGGGCAGGATCATCAATGTATCCTCCATCGGCGGCAAGTTCTATGAGCCGTTGGGCGCGTGGTACCACGCCACCAAGTTCGCCGTCGAGGGCATGAGCGATTCGCTCCGGCTGGAGCTCAAACCGCATGGAATCGAGGTCTGCATCATTGAACCGGCCAGTACGCTCAGCGAATGGGGCCGCATTTCAGCGGACGGCCTGCGGGCCAGCAGCGGCGAAGGCCCGTACGCGGACCAGGCCAGGCACATGGCGGCCGTCCTGGCCACCACCGACAACCCTGAATCGTCAACCCGGCCGGAGATCATCGCGGAAGCCGTGCTGCATGCAGCCACTTCAGCGCGCCCCAGGACCCGCTATCCGGTGGGCAGGGGAGCGGCGGCCATCCTCGCTCTCAGAAGGCTGTTGCCGGACCGCCTTTATGACGCGGCAGTGACCCTGGTGCTCAAGCGCATCGCACGCTAAACCGAGGTTCGACCGCTCGGTGAATGCTCAGATCCGGTATTCGATGTCGTATTCGGCGGGATCCACTGCCGGCTTTGTTTCGCGCTGTGCGTCCCGGTGACGCCATTTGGCGGGCACGCCGGTCACGATCGACTCCGGCGGAGCGTCCTTGACCACTACGGCGTTGGCGCCCACGGCGCTGTCCCGGCCGATGGTGATGGGCCCCAGGATCTTCGCACCGGCACCGATGGTCACCCGGTCCTCAATGGTGGGATGGCGCTTGACCTTGGCCAGCGACCGGCCGCCGAGCGTGACGCCGTGATAGATCATGACGTCTTCGCCGATCTCGGCGGTCTCGCCGATCACCACACCCATGCCGTGGTCGATAAAGAAGCGGCGGCCAATGGTGGCTCCGGGGTGTATTTCGATTCCGGTCAGGAAGCGGCCCAACTGGGACACCAGCCGTGCCGGGAAGCGAAGCCCTGGATTCCGCCACATTTTGTGCGTCAGGCGGTGGATCCAGATGGCATGAAGCCCTGAATAAGCGAAAAAGTTCTCAAAAGAACCCCGGGCCGCCGGGTCGTGCGACCGGGCGGCGTCGAGGTCTTCTTTTAGTCTTGCGAAAAAGCCCACAAAGTTCTTTCTACAGGAAATGGGGCCGACAGCTGTTGAATCAGCCGCGGATATCGTCATAGAGCACGGTGGAGATGTAACGCTCTCCGAAGTCACAGACGATGGCGACGATCAGCTTACCGGCGTTCTCCGGCCGCTTGGCCAGTTCCAGGGCGCCCCAGACGATGGCGCCTGAGGAGATGCCGCCCAGGATGCCTTCCTTGACGCCGAGCTCGCGCGCAACCCGTACGGAGTCCTCCAGGGTTGCGTCCAGGACTTCGTCGTAGACGTTGGTGTCCAGGATTTCCGGGATGAAGTTGGCGCCGATGCCCTGGATCTTGTGCGGTCCGGGAGCGCCGCCGTTCAGGATGGCGGAATCCTTCGGTTCGATGGCGACGATCTGGACTTCCGGCTTGCGTTCCTTCAGGACCTGGCCGACGCCGGTGACGGTGCCGCCGGTGCCGATGCCGGCGACGAAGATGTCCACCTTGCCGTCGGTGTCGGACCAGATTTCCTCGGCCGTGGTGGTGCGGTGGATCTCGGGGTTGGCCTCGTTGGCGAACTGCTGGGCCCAGATGGAGTTCTCCGTGTTGGCCACGATTTCCTGGGCCTTCTCCACGGCGCCGCGCATTCCCTCGGAGCCCGGCGTCAGGACGATTTCCGCGCCGAAGGCCCGGAGCATCACGCGGCGTTCGGTGGACATGGTCTCCGGCATGGTCAGGATGACCTTGTACCCGCGGGCAGCGCCCACCATGGCCAGGGCGATGCCGGTGTTGCCGGAGGTGCCTTCAACAATGGTGCCGCCGGGCTTGAGGGCGCCGGACTTTTCGGCGGCGTCGACGATGGCCACGCCGATGCGGTCCTTGACGCTGTTGGCCGGGTTGTAGAACTCAAGCTTGACGGCGACGGTAGCGTCCAGGCCTTCGCTCAGTCGGTTCAGACGGACCAGCGGGGTGCCGCCGACCAGCTGCGTAACATCGTCATAGATCCGTGCCATGTAGATATGCCTATCTCTCAAGTGTGAATACTGAGGTCAGCCTAACGAGGGGGGTGCGGCGGCTGCTAAGCATTAAGCCATGCAGAGTAATATTTCCTGGCCTTGGCGAGTTTCGGGTTGATGATCACCTGGCAGTAGCCCTGTTCCGGGTACTTGGCGTAATAGTCCTGATGGAAATCCTCCGCCACATGGAACCGCGGCAGCCGGCTGACCTCGGTCACGATCGGGTGTGCCCACAAAGCCTGGTTCCGCTCGATGGCTTCCTCGAAAAGGATCTTCTCCTCAGTGGTCTCGTAGAACATGGAAGACCGGTACTGGGTGCCGACGTCGTAGCCCTGCCGGTTCAGCGTGGTGGGATCGTGGAGGGCGAAGAACATGTCCAGGATGACTTCGGCGGGAATGACATCCTCATCGAACGTGACGGCTACAACTTCGGCGTGGCCGGTGGTTCCGCTGCAGACCGAGTAGTAATCGGGGTTGGGATCGTGGCCGCCGGTGTAGCCCGAAACCACCGAGCTCACACCTTTGGTTTTCTGGTACACGGCGTCAAGGCACCAGAAGCAACCTCCGCCAAGAACAAAAGTTTTCATGACCTCTTCAATGGTTGAGCGTCCCGGATGATTCCCGGGCCCACTTTACGGGAGTGTTCCCGATACCGATGGGACCGTCCCACATGCAGGCGGGAACGCCGGATGGGGTAAAACTGAGTCTATGGACCCTGTAGACACCGGCCTCAAAGATGCGGGCAAGCTCGACGAC
>NZ_QAIQ01000158.1 GCF_003061105.1 Arthrobacter sp. HMWF013 | reverse complement strand
GCTCTTCCGCAGCAACAATGCAGAGATCGGCGGAGACACGATCCCCGCTGCCGAGTACCCGGCGTTTCTGCGTGAGCTGGAGTCCATCCGCAGTAACGGCTTCGCCGCCAATTTCGAAGGTACCGAAGAGGGAGTGAGTGCATTGGGCATCGCCCTGCACAACCGTCACAGGCATGTTGTGGGTGCGCTCAGCGTTGCCACCCCCGCCACAAGGTTCCGGAAGGTCTTCGATGCCGGACTGGTCGGTGCACTGCGGGAAACCAGCCGGCAGCTGGAGATCGATATCGCGGCCAATCCGGCTGATGCGGAATGAGCCCCCGCAGGAGAACAAGCCACTAATTCTGACCAGCAGAATATGTTGGGGGTCACACACTCAGGTCCGTAAAGTCGGACTACGCCGAAGTGCCGTTTTGACCCACAGAAATACTGTTTGACCTTGAAGGAGGCCGACGTGTCCATCAGCGCCGAGAACACGACCCATGAATCAGTGGCCGCGGGGCAGGCTCTTCCTGAGCCGACGCCCGAAGAGGCCGCCCAGCTCAAGGAGCTGTACCGGGATTTTGACCGTGAGAACCTGATCCCGTTGTGGACCGAAATCGCGGACCTTATGCCGATGGTGCCGTCGCCGAAGGCGGTGCCGCATGTGTGGCGCTGGAGCGACCTGTACCCGCTGGCCGCGCGTGCCGGGGATCTGGTGCCGGTGGGCCGTGGCGGGGAACGCCGTGCCATTGCCCTGGCTAACCCGGGCCTGGGAAACACCCCGTACGCCACCCCCACCCTGTGGGCTGCGATCCAGTACCTGGGCGCCCGGGAAACCGCCCCGGAGCACCGCCACTCCCAGAACGCGTTCCGGTTCGTGGTCGAGGGCGAAGGCGTCTGGACCGTGGTGAACGGTGACCCGGTACGCATGTCCCGTGGCGATTTCCTGCTGACCCCGGGCTGGAACTTCCACGGCCACCACAACGATACTGACGAGCCGATGGCCTGGATCGACGGGCTGGACATCCCGTTCGTGCATTACGCCGACGCCGGGTTCTTCGAGTTCGGCACCGAGCGCGTCACGGACGAAGCCACCCCGCACATCTCCCGCTCCGAGCGGCTCTGGGCCCACCCGGGCCTGCGTCCGCTCTCGGGCCTGGATGACACCACCAGCTCCCCCATCGCGGCGTACCGGTGGGAATACACCGACCGCGCCCTGACCGAGCAGCTGCTCCTGGAGGATGAGGGTCACCCGGCCACTGTTTCCCAGGGCCACGCGGCCGTTCGCTTCACCAACCCCACCACCGGCGGTGACGTGATGCCCACCATCCGGGCCGAGTTCCACCGTTTCCGTGACGGCGCCGCCACCGAGCCTGTCCGTGAGGTCGGCTCCAGCGTCTGGCAGGTCTTCGAAGGCCGCGGCAGCGTGGTGCTCAACGGCGAAACCAGGAACCTGGAAAAGGGCGACCTCTTCGTGGTCCCGTCCTGGGCCGAATGGTCCCTGCAGGCCGAAACCGGCTTCGACCTCTTCCGCTTCAGCGACGCCCCCATTTTTGAACGGCTGAACTTTAACCGCACCTACACCGAAGGACGCAAGAACGCATGAGACTCCTCACCCTCCGCACCGCCGAAGGCACCAAGGCTGTCCGCCAGGACGGCGACACCCTGACCGAGATCGACGGGTTCTCCGACGTCGGAGCCCTCCTGAAGGATCCGGCCTGGGAGACCATCGCCGCCGCCGCCAAGGGCGCCACCCACCCCCTCGAAGGCGCAGACCTCGACGCCGTAGTTCCAGCACCGGGCAAGATCATCTGCGTAGGCCACAACTACCGCAACCACATCAAGGAAATGGGCCGGGAAGTCCCCGAGTACCCCACCCTGTTCGCCAAGTACGCCGAATCCCTGATCGGCCCCAACGATGACCTGGCCCTCCCCCAGGAATCGGACACCGTGGACTGGGAGTCCGAACTCGCCGTCGTCATCGGCAAGACCGGCCGCCGGATCTCCGAAGCGGACGCCGCAGACCACATCGCCGGGTACGCCGTGCTGAACGACGTCTCCATGCGCGACTACCAGTTCCGCACCATCCAGTGGCTCCAGGGCAAGACCTGGGAGAAG
>NZ_QAIQ01000157.1 GCF_003061105.1 Arthrobacter sp. HMWF013 | reverse complement strand
CCGCCGTTCCTGCGCCTGGAGGATCGGAGCTGAGCCGAACCGTCGGCCTGTTTACCCGTTCAGGACAGTGATGGCATCTTCATCGGTCAGCTGTTCGAAGTGCCGGTAGAAGCTGCCCACGGCGCGGAACTTGCCGGGCAGGTGAAGGCACAGCACCGCATCGCAGACCCGCGAGACGGCCTCATCGGCCTCCACCGAACCCACCGGTGCGGCGGCAACCACTTTGGCCGCGCCGGCGGAGCGTGCCGCCTCCACCGCCGCACGCATGGTGGCTCCAGTTGCCAGGCCGTCGTCGACCAGCAGGACGGTCTTGCCCGAGAGGTCGTGGCGGATCCCCGGATAGGTGCCGGCTCTGCGAAGCAGTTCGGCCCGTTCCCGTTGCTCGACGTCGTCCAGCCATTCCTGCCGGACGCCATGGTCCAGAACGCGGGCTATCAGGGGGCGGTTGAGTACGCGTACTATCCGGCCGCCGGCCCACGCGAGTGCGCCGTACGCCGTTTCGTCATGGCCGGGAATGCCGAGCTTGCGGACCAGCACGGCGCCGAGGGGCAGGTAGAGGGCTTTGGCAGCCGCAGCCGCAACAGGGATTCCGCCGCGGGCAAGGCCCAGGACAATGGTGTCGGGACGTTCGCGGAACTGCGTCAGCACAGCCGCGAGTTGTTCGCCGGCATCAGTGCGGTCCTCAAAACGCGTGCTCATTGCTGCCTTTCAGGCTCTTTTTGCCCCCGCTTCCAGACTACCGTCAGGCGCAGGGGCGGCGGCAAGGACGGCCCGCTGACAGATGGCTGCCGCGGTGACCCAGATTGACCGCGGCCACGTCGATGGCCGCCTCGCCAACCGCGGATGAAGCCAGGCGTCAGACTGCCAGGAAAGCGATGGCACCCTGTTTGAAGGCGCGGCTGGTGATGGCGTTGGTGTGGTTCCGCCCGGCCAGCACCAGCTGTTCGGCCATGGAGCCGGCCTTGATCCCCAGTTCGGCCAGCCGGGGCATGGTGGCTGCGCGCTCGTCCTTATCGCCCGCCACCAGGAGCATCGGCATATGGGGCACAGCCTCGGCAGGGTCGAAGGGTTCATCCTTAATGGCCTCGACCAGTGAAAGCAGCGCGAAGATGTTGTTGCTCGGCATAAGCATGGCCATCTTCAGCAGCCCTGCCGTCGATTCGTCGGCGATGGGGGTCCCGTCGGCGAGGTAACGCTGCGCCGCCACGAGATCGAAGGCGGCCAGCGGATCACTGATGTTCGGCCCACCCAGGACCAGGCGATGGACAATTTCCGGCTGCGTGGCGCCGAACTCCCAGCCGAGGCGGGCACCCAGCGAATATCCCACCACATCCACCCCGCTGGAAGGGTCACCGTTGTGCAGGGGCCGCACGCCGGCGTCGAACGCTATCTGGAGCAGGTCTGCCCGGATCCGGCTGGGGGAGTAGGAATCGCGGTCTTCGGGTGCGCCGCTGCGGCCATGCCCGGGGAGATCGACGGTGATGACCCGCCGGCCGGCGTCGAGGAGCGCCGCAACCCATCCGGTGTCCTCCCAGTTCAGCTTGCCGGAGGACGAGAACCCGTGCAGCAGCAGGACGGGCCTGAGCCCAGCATCGGAGGCGGGGTCGTGCACCTGGACGAACAGCTGGGGATCTGTCCCTTCCACTGTGTGGGAGTGCATCTCGCCGGTGTGCCTGCCGCTCATGGTGTCAGTCCTCATCATCAGGTACGGCGCTCAGGCGGACCCGGCGCTTGGGTGCGTCATCCTTGGGACCATGCAGCGATTCGGGCAATACTGCCGTTATCACGAACACGATCAACGGCCCGCCGACATTGGTCTGTCGCCCTGCCCACCGAAGGTAGGCACCACTTTACCTGCCTGCGGACCGGGCAGTTCAACAGCGGTTTTTGCGGTAATCCACCGCTGCCGGACACTGGTTGCCCTCCGCCTGGCCCCGCCAGGCGGTGCGCAGGGCGGGCTTCAGCTGCGGTTGCCGGTTTCCTGGCGGGAGGCGGTAACCCGGGCGCTGATCCAGCACGCGGCGGCGAGGGCGGCGATGAGGGCGATGGTACTGAAGAGCTGGGAGCGGCTGCTCCCGGCGCTGAAACCCACGGCGAAGATCAGTCCGAGCAGCACCAGGCCAAAAATGGTCAGACCCGGGAACCATTTCATCCGCAAAGGCAGGGCCGTGCCGTTGCGGTCGGCCCGCCGCCGGAGAATCAGCTGCGAGACCAGGGCTGTACCCCACACTACGAGGCACGTTGAGCCGACCAGCTGGAAGAGGGCGGGCAGGATCCTGTCGGGGAACAGCAGTTCCAGGACCGTGGCGGCGAACCCAAATGCCACTGAGACGCCGACGGCGGGAATCGGCACGCTCTCCTTGCTCAGCCTGGCGAGGAATCCCGGGGCCTCGCCGCGTTCTGCGAGCGAGTACACCATGCGGGAAGCGCCGTAGAGGTTGGCGTTCAAGGCGGAGAGAAGGGCGACGACGGCCACCAGCGTGATGGCCGTGCCTGCGCCGGGGATCCGGGCTGCGTCCAGCACGCCGGCGAAGGGCGAGGAAAGGGCCTCGGAGGTGGCCGGAAGGACTGCGGCGATCACAAAGACGGAACCGATGTAAAAGACAAGGATCCGCCACAGGACAGTCCGGACGGCCTTGCCGACGCTGTGCTCCGGATCCTCGGTTTCCGCTGCGGCCACGGCAACGATCTCGGTTCCGCCGAAGGCGAAGATGACAACAAACAACGCCGTGGCGACTCCGCCCAAACCATTGGGAGCGAAATCCGCCGTGAGGTTGGCCAGTCCCGGGGAGGGCACATCAGGGAGGAGGCCCAACAGCAGTGCTGCACCGACGGCCAGGAACAGGACGATGGCAGCCACCTTCAGGATGGCGAACCAGAACTCGAACTCACCGAAATTCCTGACCCCCACCAGGTTGATGGCGGTGAACAGCATCATAAAGACCAGCGCCAGCGCCCAGACGGGAAGATCAGGCCAGACCGTGGCCAGCAGCCCGGCCGCACCGAGGGCTTCCGCGGCGATGACCACCACGAGTTGAAGCCACCAGAGCCAGCCAACCGTAGCGCCTGCAGTCTTTCCCAGGGCTTTCTCCGCATAGACCGAGAATGCGCCGCTCGTGGGGTGGGCGGCTGCCATTTCGCCCAGGGCCCACATCACCAGGATGATGAGTGTGCCGGCGGCAAGGTATGAGACCAGCACGGCAGGTCCGGCAGCCTGGATCCCGGCGCCGGAGCCCAGGAAGAGTCCGGCGCCGATGGCGCTTCCCAGCCCCATCATGGTGAGCTGGCGGGTCTTCATCGTGTGGCCGAGATGCTGCGCTTCGGGCCGCATCTGCGTGGACTTCAATGTCATGCCTGGGAACCTTCTTGGGGGTAGGGGTGTCCGCGTGGGGACCAATTGACATTACCGCCTAAAGTGACGGCCCGTGGTCGCGGGCCCTGCGACGGCCCCGCCGTCATTGGCGGTCCTGACCTGCCGTCTGCAGGGCGAAACATTTTGAATCGGACGGAAGTGGCCGTAGAATCAGTTCTAGTCATTGTGACTATAACTAACCGGACGGCATCAAAGCCGCGGGCCACAACGAAGGGCAGGTGGGCAACCATGTACGGCACGTCAGCAAACGTCTCCGAGCGTGCGGTTGCCGCACCTTCACTCGCCATCTCAACGGTCATCTTTGCCTTGCGGCCGAGTGTCTCTTCAGGCCGGCCCACCCTCTGGCTTCCCCTCGTCCGCAGGATCCGTGAGCCCTACAAGGACCTGTGGGCGCTGCCTGGAGGTCCGTTGACGCACACCGAATCGCTGCAGGACGCTGCGTCGCGGAACCTGCGCGAGACCACCGGGCTGGCCCCGAGCTACCTGGAGCAGCTCTACGCTTTCGGCGGCCTGCACCGCTCACCGACCCAGCGCGTGGTGTCGATTGTCTACTGGGCGCTGGTGCAGCCCACCGAGGCAGCCCTCGCCGACGAGTCCGAGAACGTGAAATGGTTCCGGGCCGACAAGGTGGGGGATCTGGCCTTCGACCACAACGCCATCGTCGAGTACGCGCTCTTCCGCCTGCGGAGCAAGCTGGCCTACGGCTCAGTGGCCTACCACTTCCTGGGGGAGTACTTCACGCTCGCCCAGGTCAGGGAAGTCTATGAGGCCGTCCTGGACACCCGCCTCGACCCGGCAAACTTCCGCCGCCAGCTCAAGGCCACCCCGGAGATCGAAGAAACCGGGGAATACCTCCAGGGCGGCAAACACCGCCCGCCACGTCTCTACCGCTTTACCGGCCGCCCCGGCCTCGACCCCGATAACAGGAGCACACCATGAGCGTCAATACAGCAATCCAGCTGATCACGCGGGAACAGGCCGAAAATGCGGCGAAGAGCGCAGCGGCAGGAAAGGCAACTGCCACCTGCAGCCCCGCCCTCGCCAAGGGCCCCTGGGAGTACGACCTCGCCGAAGCGCTCGCGGGTGTCCCCGCTTATGGTCCGGGCGCCTCCAACGCAGACGTGGCACCTGCCGCCACGCCACGTCAGGGCCAGCTGCCGGAAGAATACAAGCTCGCCAGCCATGGCGAACTTGATGTGCGCATCCGCGCTGCCAAGGAGAAGCTGGGCAGCCGGGCCGTCATCCTGGGCCACTTCTACCAGCGCGACGAAGTCATCCAGTACGCCGACTTCGTGGGCGACTCCTTCCAGCTCGCCAACGCCGCGCTGACCAGGCCCGACGCCGAGGCGATCATCTTCTGCGGTGTGCACTTCATGGCCGAGACCGCGGACATCCTGTCCACCCCGGAGCAGGCCGTGATCCTGCCCAACCTCGCGGCCGGCTGCTCGATGGCCGACATGGCCGATGCCGATTCCGTGGAGGAGTGCTGGGAACAGCTCGAGGAGATCTTCGGAACCGAGAAGGACGACGCCGGCCGCGTCCCGGTTATTCCGGTCACTTACATGAACTCCTCGGCAGCCCTGAAGGCGTTCTGCGGCCGCAACGGCGGCATCGTCTGCACCTCCTCCAACGCCAAAGTGGTCCTGGAATGGGCCTTCGAACGCGGCCAGCGGGTCCTGTTCTTCCCCGATCAGCACCTGGGCCGCAACACCGCCAAGGCCATGGGTGTCCCGCTTGAGCAGATGCCCATGTGGAACCCGCGGAAGGAGCTTGGCGGCAACGACGAACAGGCCCTGCTGGATTCCCGCGTCATCCTGTGGCACGGTTTCTGCTCGGTCCACAAGCGCTTTAACGTGGGGCAGATCGAGAAGGCCCGCGCCGATTTCCCCGGCGTCAACGTGATTGTCCACCCCGAGTGCCCCATGGAAGTTGTTGACGCTGCCGACTCGGCCGGATCGACCGATTTCATCAAGAAGGCCATCGCCGCGGCCACGGAACCCACCACGTTCGCCATCGGAACCGAAGTCAACATGGTCAACCGGCTGGCCGCCGAATACCCCCAGCACACCATCTTCTGCCTGGACCCGGTCATCTGCCCCTGCTCCACGATGTACCGGATCCACCCCGGCTACCTCGCCTGGGTCCTGGAGGAACTCGTGGAGGGCCGCATCGTTAACCGCATTACGGTCGCGGACAACGTGCAGGAAAGCGCCAGGACCGCCCTCGAGCGCATGCTCGCCGCGAGGCCGTAATGATGGGCACCAGCTCACGGCGTCTGGTCGTCGTTGGAAGCGGCATCGCGGGGTTGTACGCGGCACTGCTGGCGGCGGACGCGGGCACCGAGGTGGTGCTGCTGACCAAGGGGGCACTCGCGGAAAGCAACACGTGGTACGCCCAGGGCGGCATCTCGGCGGTCCTTGACGCCCCGGCGCCCGGTGACACTGTGGCGGCTCATATCGCCGACACCCTGAAGGCGGGGGCGGGTCACTGCAACGAAGAGGCAGTGCGGCTGCTGTGCACTGAAGCGCGCCGGGACATCGCCGGGCTTGGGCGCTTCGGTGTGCGGTTTGACCTGGACGACGACGGCGGCCCGGCCTTGGGACTCGAAGCCGCCCATTCCGCCCCGCGGATCCTGCACGCCGGCGGCGATGCCACCGGCGCCGGCGTGGCCGACGCCCTCATCCGTGCCGTCCTGGCGCGGCAGGCCAACGGAACTATCCAGCTGTTCCCCCACGCCCACGCCGCGGCCCTCGTTCAGACCGGCGGCAGGGTGACCGGGGTGACGTTCAGGCACGACGGCGGCACGGTCACCGCCGCGGGCGACGCAGTGCTGCTGGCAACCGGCGGGGCCGGCCGGCTCTTCGCCCAGACCCCCAACCCCGCAGTCGCCACCGCGGATGGCCTGGCTCTGGGCCGGCGTGCCGGTGCGGCCGTGGCAGACCTTGAGTTCTTCCAGTTCCACCCCACCTGCCTGGTACACCCTGCAGCGGGCTCCGGGTCCGGCGCCGAACCTGAGCCGCTGCTCATCTCAGAGGCGGTCCGCGGCGAAGGTGCCACCCTGATTGATACGCGCGGAGTACGGTTTATGCCCGGTTACCATCCGGACGGCGAACTCGCCCCCCGCGACGTCGTCTCCCGCAGCATCGCCCTGCACCTTGCCAAGCTGGGCGACCCCAATGGCCACGTGTACCTCGACGCGAGGGTGGTGGAGGCATGCCACGGCAAGGGTTACCTGGCCAGGCGCTTCCCGACCCTGACCGTCCGCACCCGCGAGGCCGGCATCGACTGGACCCGCGAACTGGTGCCTGTTGCTCCTGCCGCCCACTATTGGATGGGCGGCCTCACCACCGACCTCCACGCCCGCACCACCGTGCCCGGACTCTACGCGGCCGGCGAAGTTGCCTGCACCGGAGTGCACGGCGCAAACCGTCTGGCCAGCAATTCCCTCCTCGAAGGGCTTGTGTTCGGGCAGCGCGCGGTTGAAAGCTTCCTGCGGGGTGAGACTTGGGTGTCGCCCGACGCTGTTCCTCCGCTCGCTTCCGGAATACCCTCGGTCGACGACGGGGAGTACAGTCTGGGTGCCTGGCCGGAAAGACAACACGCCCCGGCGCCCGGTGCTGTTGGGTCAGTGCACGAGC
>NZ_QAIQ01000156.1 GCF_003061105.1 Arthrobacter sp. HMWF013 | reverse complement strand
GAGCTGCGCGGGGGAGCCTTGTGGTCCGCCGTCGGCTGCCTCTTGTGATCGCGGAGCGAGGCGCTTCGCCCGGGAGCCGGAGGCGATGACCAGGCCGTCGTATGGCAGCTCACCGCCGCTGTCCAGGTGGACCAGCCGGGCCTCGGTGTCCAGGCCCGTCGCGCTGACGCCGAGAAGCTCGGTGGCTTCGTGGGTTGGCTCGGGGAGCTCGTGGGCCTGGAGGGCGTCGTCGCTGCTCCCCTCCGAAGTGTGCAGCAGTGCCTTGGACAGGGCGGGCCGGCTGTAGGGCTGATGGCGCTCGGCGCCCACCACCGTGAGCTCGCCGTCGAAGCCGGCAGTCCGCAGCGAGTCGCACGCCGTGAGTCCGGCGATGCCGTTGCCGACCACCACGATCCGGCGCATGGTCATGCTGCGGCCAATCGCAGCGCGGCGACCGGGCAGATCCTGACCGCCGCCCTGGCGGCCTCAAGCTCCGCGCCGTCCACCTCAGGCACATCGATGACCAGTTCGCCGTCGTCATCCAGGTGCATCAGTGCAGGTGCTGCTTCCTCGCAGAGGCCATGCCCCTCACAGCGCGGCCGGTCCAGTTCGATCCTCATGCCGCCACCACCTTGGTGACCTCGAGCTTCTCGATGCTCCGCGTCATGTTGCTCGGGACCCGGACCTCGTCGCCCAGGGTTAGCGATTCCACCCTGCGGGCCAGTGCCTCGACGATGGCATGCCCTTCCAGCCTCGCGAGACCCTGGCCGGCACAGCCGTGCGGGCCATAGCCGAAGGAGAGGTGGTCCACCGGGTTGCGGAGCACATCGAACGTGTCGGCATTCTCGTAGTGCCGGGGGTCCCGGTTCCCGGCACCGAAGAGGATGCCCACCTGGGCGCCGGCGGGGATGGTGACGCCGTCGATCTCCACGTCGCGGGTTGCCTTGCGGCCCCAGACATGGATCGGCACCCAGTAACGCATCACCTCGGCGAACGCTGCGGGGACGAGTTCCGGGTTTTCCCGGACCAGCTTGAACTGCTCCGGGTGGCGGCCGAACAGCGCCACGATGTTCCCGATCGAGGCGATGGTCGTATCGACGCCGGCCCCGAGGTACTGGTGGATGATGTGACCCGCAGTGCCTTCAGGGATATCTCCTCTGGTTTCGGCGTCGAAAATGCCGCGGCCGATTGAACCGGGCGCCAGGTCTTCGGCGGTGACCGACGAGCACCAGCCGTAGAGCTCCCCGGCGATGGGGAAGCTCTCCTGGGTGCGCTGGTTCAGCGGGCCGATGACCTGCATGGCGGCCTGGCCCCAGCGCAGCATGTTGTCCTTGACATGACCCTGGAAACCGATGAGGTTGGCGACGATTTCGATCGGGAAGGCCCGGGCCAGGGAATCGATGGCTTCGAAGCTGCCGCTGGCCGCAAGTTCGGCCACCAGCTTGTCAGCCTTTTCGTCGATGACCACCTTCAGGCCGCGGAGGGCGCGGGGGGTCAGGTTCTGCGACAGCGTGGCGCGCAGCTGCGTGTGCACGGGCGGATCGGAGGCGAGCGAGGTGCCCTGCAGGGCCTCGTTCACCATGGGGTTGAAACCGATGCTGGTGGACGAGAAGGTCTCCGGATCGCCGAGGGCGTCGCGGATGGCGTCGTAGCGCGTCAGGACGTACAGATCGTTCTTGGGCAGGTGGACGACGGCGGCCTGCTCGCGGAGCGCGGCGTAGGTGGGGTAGGGATCGACGAGGATGGCGTCATCCCAAATGTCGATGTCCGACTCGATGGGTGCAGTCATGGTGTTCTCCTTGCGGGTTGGTGGGTGGTTGGCCGTGCCGGCGGGCGTCAGTCCTAGACGGTCGCCCCGGCGTTGGCTTCGGTGGTTTCCGCGATGGCATCGGGCGCGGGCGCCGAGGTCCGTGCGGAGATGAAGAGGGTCAGAGCGGCGGAGAGGACTGCCGCGATTCCTGCGGTGAGGTACACGGCCTGGAAACCCTGGCCCAGCGAGGTCCCGGCAACGCCCTGGATCTGCGGCTGCGCGCCGTTGAGGGCCTGGACCATGCCGTCCACGGCCTGCGCGGGTGCGCCGCCTGCCGTTGCCTGGCCGGTGAACTGGGCGATTACGCCGTCCCAGCCGGAGAGGAAGCCCAGCGGCGGCACGTTCGCCAGTCCGCCGACGGCCTCTGCGGGCAGTCCTGCCCCGCTGAGGATCCCGGCAAGGGGAGCCGCGAAGGCCGTGGCTCCGATGCCGAAGGCGATAGCTGAGCCGACCACCGGTCCCAGGGCGAAGCCGAGATCGCGCAGGAGGTTGGTGGTGGCCGACGCCATGCCGATCTGCTGCGGCGGGACGGTGTTGATGGCAACAGCGGTGACGGAGCCGACGGTAAGGGCGAATCCGATGCCCAGCACCAGCAGCGGCGGGATGAAAGCGGTCCACGGGGTGCCGCCGAAGGCCTCGGGAGTGCCGAGGGCGAAGGTGGAGAGCCAGAAACCGGAGACGGCCATGAGGGCGAAGCCCGCGGTGAGCACCCAGCGCGCGGCCACGTGGTGGATGAGCCATCCCACCACCGGGATGAACGCGAATGCGGGCCCCTGGATGAAGACGAAGAGCACACCGATTTTCCAGGTCTCGGCCAGGGCCAGTCCGCTGACGGCGACGCTCGTGCTGAAGCAGATCGCCAGGAAGGCAAACATGCCCGTGACCGCCACCATGCCGGTGATCGAGTAGGAGCTGTTCCTGAACAGCGACAGGTGGATCAGTGGCTCAGCCGTGCGTGATTCGATGACGACGAATGCGACCAGGAGGACAACACCGACGACGTAGCTTGCAATCACCTGGGCGCTGCCGAAGCCTGCATCCACTGCTGTGACTGTGGCGTAGAGGACGGCGATCAGGCCGAGTGCGAGGGTGATCTGTCCGGGCAGGTCCAGCTTGCGGCCCTCGGCGGCGGCGGAATCCTTCGCCCGGAGCGCGACGATAAGGACGAGTACGGCGATGCCGGCGGCAACGAGGTAGGCCGCCCGCCAGCCGCTGAACTCGTTGGGCGCGCCCGGAGCGGCGCCCGGCACTGTGAAGAACTGCGCCGTGAAGCCGGCGAGCACCGGGGAGATCACCGCGCCAAGGGACAGGAATCCCGCCCAGGTGGCGATCACCTTCGCCCGTGCACGGTGGTCCGGGGTAATCGCCGCGATCATGGACAGCGAGATCGGGAAGAGGATGCCGGCGCCGATGCCGCCGACAGCCTGGGCGAAGATCATCATTTCGGTGGTCTGCGCCAGTGCTGCGAGTACTGAGCCGACCACGCTGACCGCGGCACCGGCGTAGAGCAGCTTCTTGCGCCCGAACATGTCGCCCAGGAGGCCCCAGCTGAGCTCAAACACCACGATGCCCATCAGGAACATGCCTGCAATCCAGGTCAGGCCGGCACCGGAGGTGTGGAATTCCACGGCAAAGGTGCCGCTGAGGGCGCCGGGCAGGGCATTGGTGATCTGGGCCAGGGTGACCGCGCTGTAGGCGGCAATGAAGGTGGCGCGAACGGAGCCGCGGCTCTGGACCGGGGGGATCTGACTCATATGAAACTCCTTTGTTTCCGGGTAGATGTGGCGCTCCCCACAGTGTGGCTCAATCCTTTACATAGTGTCAAGCTTATTTGCGAAGCGTTGCTTTCCTAAGCATTCTGCCGCCTTTACGCTTACGCTCCGACTATTTGCTTGACACGATGTAAAGAATTGTGTGATGCTGGCTACACCGCGAGGGAGCGATGGCTCGGTCATTCTCCGCGGCGCCCCCCGCCTTTCAGTTCCCAAATCTTCAAGGGAGAAGCCAAGTGAGTAACACCATCCCCGTCGGTACCGGCGATGCGTCCCCCGCCCCGTCCGGGCAAACCGTCAACACGGTCCTGGGCCCCATTCCCGCCTCTGAACTCGGGGTCGTCGCCGTCCACGAGGCCCTGCTGTCAGTACTTCCGGGCGCCCAGTACGCCCCGGACATTTCCATGGACCGCGCGGAGATCTACGAGGCACTCGCCGCGAAACTCATCGACTTCCGTGAGCACGGCGGCCAGACGGTCGTCGACAGCACCGGCATGTTCCACGGCCGCGACCTCAAGCTCTACGAGGCACTGTCCCGCTCCACCGGCGTCCACATCATCGCCTCCACCGGACTGGGCCCGGAAGAGGAACTCGGCGGCTACTTCCTGACGCCGCAGACCAACCCGCCCACCCCTTGGCCGGCCGAAAAGTTCGCCGACCTCTTCGGCAAGGAGGTCACTGAGGGCATGGTGGTTGCCAGGGTGGAACGCCGTGCGGCCGCCGGCATCGTTGCCACCGTCGCCGACCGCGCCGGCATGACCCCGACCGAGGAGAGCCTCTTCAGCGGTTCCGCCCGCGCCGCCAAAAGCACCGGCGTCGCAGTTTCCATCCGCTTCGGCGCCGATGCGCTGCACGATCTGGACATTGTCCTGAACGAGCAGATCGGAGCCGACCGCGTCCTGGTGGGCGATCTGGACCGCAAGGACGCCAAGGGTGCTGCCATCAAAGTGGCCGGGCGCGGAGCCTTCGTGGGCATTGACCATGTGGGCCTGAACGAGCACGCCGACTACCTCACCGACCATGACCGCGCCGAACTGGTGCTTGAGCTCGTGGAGGCCGGCCATGCCGGCAGGATCATCCTTTCGGGCAACTCGATCGGTGTGGCCAAGGGTGTGGAGGAGTACAACCTGCCCTACAGCCACGTCCTGGCCACGTTCATGCCCTTCCTTAAGTCCCGGGGCCTGAGCGACGACGACGCCCGCCGGATCCTCGTGGACAACCCGCGCAACCTGCTGACCGTCCGCTAAGCACGCCCCCACAACAAGCTTTCGACACCCTGAGGTGAATCAATGACCAAGGTCAACACCGTGCTGGGAACCATCCCGGCCGAAGAACTGGAAATCGTGGCGGTCCACGAACACATCGGCTACGGCATGCCCGGGTCCGAACTGGACACCAAATGGTGGAAAACGCCGGAACAGGCCTACGAGGAGACCGTGCCAAAGCTCCGCACATTCCGTGAGTACGGCGGCGGCACCTTTGTGGACGCCACGGGCATCTGCAACGGCCGGGACGTGGACTATTACAAGTCCCTGTCCCGGAAGACGGGCGTGCACATCGTGGCCTGCACGGGTTTCGTCGGCGGCGACACTGCCCTGCCGCACTTCTCCCGCGCCACGGTGGATTACCTCACCAAAGTGTTCATCCACGAGATCACCGTCGGCATCGGCAACACCGGCGCCAAGGCCGGCGTCATCAAGGTCGGCGTGAGCCGCGGCGGACGGATGACTGAGCTGGACAAGCGGATCTACCGGGCTGCGGCCCGGGCCGCCGTCGTCACCGGAGCGCCGATCCTGACCCACCTCGCCATCGATCCCGAGCCGGCAGTGAGCATCTTCAACGAAGAGGGCCTCCCGCTGGACCGTGTGCTCTTCGGACATGCCGACGACGGCCTGAACGCTCCCGTGACTCCGCACGACTGGATCTACGAACAGGGCGGCCGGATCGGGTTCGACACCTTCGGCTACGACCTCGAACTGCCGGATCCGCCGTTCTGGGGCCGCAAGCGCGCCGAACGCATGGAGCACTTCGTCAGCCTCGTGAACAAGGGCTATGCGGACAAGCTCTTGGTCTCGGCCGACGCCAACTGCAGCCCACTGGGCTGGCCGGGCGTAAAGGGCCACACCATCAACTACATCTTCGAGGACATGATCCCGGACATGCGCGCCGCCGGAATCGACGATGCCACCCTCAAGCTCCTGCTTGAGGACAACCCGGCCGACTTCCTGTCGCTGCACGCCTGACCCCGGACAAAACCACCAAACTTACCCCTCCCAGGCGCGGCCTGGCTCAAGAAGGAGACTCATCCAATGAAGGCTGAAGACATCAAGAACCTCAGGATCGCCATCATCGGCGCAGGCTACGGCGGCGCCGCTGCGGCCAAGGCCCTGAGCCTGCTCGGTGCGGACGTCACGGTCTACGAACAGGCTCCCCAGATGGGGGAGGTGGGCGCCGGCATCGGCCTGCGTCCCGCCACGATGGCCCGCTTCCGCCAGTGGGGCATTTTCGACGCCGTGGCCAACGTCAGCTCGCCGAGCGATTACTTCGAGATCCTCACGGCCACCGGTGATCCGATCATGAAGGACACCTGGCCCGAGTCCGGCGACGAGAAGCAGACCTACCTCATCCACCGCCGCGACTTCATCGAGGCGCTCCTGGGCGTCCTCCCCGAGGGAATGGTGCAGCTCGGCCACAAGCTGCAGGGCATCGAAGAAAAGGACGGCCGTTCCGTCCTGACCTTCACGAACGGGGTAACCGCCGACGCCGATCTGGTGGTGGGTGCCGACGGCATCAAGTCCACGGTGCGCGAGCAGCTGTTCAGCGACAAGGGCCCGGTGTTCTCCGGTGAGCACGCCTACCGCGTAGTGATCTCCGCCGATGACGCCCACGGCATGGTGGTGGATGACAACCTGCGCATGTACATGGGCCGGGGCACCAAGGTCTACCTGCTGCCGCTGCGCCACCGCAACCAGATGTCCTTCGACATCACCGCCCTCAACCCGGACGGCACCTGGGCACCCGCCATCACCAAGGAACAGCTCCTGCAGACCGTGGAAGGCTTCGACGAGCGGATCGTGGCCATCGCCCGCGGCCTGGACATGGACACCGTGAACATCCGCGCGGTCTACGACATCGATCCCGTGGACACCTGGCACACCGATAACGTCGTCCTCATGGGGGATGCCGCCCACTCGATGCTGCACCACCAGGGCCAGGGCGCGAACTCCGCCATCGAGGACGCCGGAGCACTGGCCGACGCGCTGGCCGACGCTGATTCGGTCAAGGAGGCGCTGGCCCTGTTCCAGGCAACCCGCAAGCCGGTGACGGACGAACTGCAGCGCATTTCCCGTCAGGGCTGGAGCGAGGAAGAAGTCAACGATGTCTTCCCGGGCCAGAAGCCCACGTCCCAGCAGCCCGCTGCGGCACAGGCCTGAGCCATGACACTGCACCCCGAAATTGCCAGGATCCTCGGCACCCTGCCGCCGCCTCCGCCCGGACCGCTGAACCCTGTGGCAATGCGCGACGGCGAGGCAGCCCAGGTGCCGCCGCTGGAGGACCGCCTGCCGCTGCACTCCGTTGAGGATGCCACGGCAGTCACACCCGCCGGCGACGTACCGGTCCGGATCTACACTCCGGTGGAGGCAGATTCCTACGGCCTGCTGGTGTACTTCCACGGCGGCGCATTCTTCCTGGGAAGCCTGGACACCCATGACCACGTGGCCCGGGCCCTCGCCAAGGAAACCGGCCACAAGGTCATCTCGGTCGGCTACCGGCTGGCGCCGGAGAATGCTTTTCCGGCCGGGCTGGAGGACTGCTACGGCGTGGTCCGCTGGGCCGCTGAGCAGGGCGGAAGACTGCAGTGGGACGGCAAGAACCTCGCCCTCGCCGGCGACAGCTCGGGCGGAACCTATGTCGCAGCCGTCGCCGCCAAGGCCCACGACGACGGGTTTGGGAAGATCACCCACCAGGTGATGTTCTACCCGTCGCTGGACCTGGATTTCGACGTCGACCGTTACACCTCACTGCGGGAGAACGCCGAGGGGTACGGGCTGGAGACGGCCGGACTGAAGCCGTTCAATTCCTTCTACCTTGAGAGCGGGGCTGATCCGGCGGATCCGCTCGTCTCGCCGATCAAGCGCAAGGACCTCGCCGGCCTGCCGGCCGCGCTGGTCATCACCGGTGAGCACGACCCCCTGCGCGACGAGGGCGAACTCTACGGCCAGCGGTTGAAGGACGCCGGTGTGCCGGCCACCGTGAGCCGCTATGCCGGTGCCGGTCACGGATTCGTCCAGCACTTCTCCTGGATCCCGGATTTCTACCGGCCATTCCATGAGACGGCAGGGTTCCTTAACAACGTGCGGGCAGCGACATGACGGTTGCTGTCCATCCGCTGGTCTCGCCGTGGGGCCGGTTCGGGCTCTACAGCTTCTTCATCGACGCCCCGGAGCCGGCCATCGTGGACACCGGGATCGCGTCCTCGCCGGCTGAGGGCATGGCGCCGGCGCTGGAGGCAATCGGCCGCCGGATCGAGGATGTCCGCTGGATCTTCCTGACCCACGGGCACATCGACCACATCGGCGGCGCGCACGCCCTGTGGGAGCTGACGGGACGCCGCGCCCAGGTGGTCATCCATGAGGCCGATGCCCCGATGCTCCGCTCGCGCCGGGCCCATGTGGACGAATACCTGGCCGGCCGGGGGCAGTATCTGCAGGACCCGGAGGGTGAGGCGAAGCTGACGGCGGCGACCAACGCCGTCATCTCGGGTGAGATGGAGCCAACCATGCTGGTGCGTGGCGGTGAAACCATCTCCCTCGGCGGTGATGTCACGGTCTCTGTCCATTCGATCCCGGGCCACACGCCGGGGTCCGTGGCTTACGTCATCGACGGTCAGGATGACGTGTTCGTGGGTGACGCCGTGCAGGTCCACGGCGCGGCCAACGGCTTCCCCGGCTTCGTGGACCCGGCCGGGTACCGTTCCAGCCTGAAGTACCTGAGCGAGGAGGTCCGTCCCCGGCACCTGTACCTCGGACACCCGTACCGCCGGGCAGACGGCACACCCTACGGCGTCGAACTCGATGCTGAACAGGCCCGGGAAGCACTCCAGGGGAGCCTGGCGGTTGAGGCCCGGCTCAGCGACGCGGCCTGCGGCTGCCTTGCCGCCGGGTTGGAGGAAACGGACTCGCCGTACTCACCGTTCGCCCCTGCGGCAGAGGACCTTGGCTACACAGGGGACCCCGGCCTGGAGCCGTCACCGTTTTTCACCACGCTCCACGGCTACCGCACAACGTTTGACCACTCGACGTTCGACCACACCCCAGAGGATGAGGAGCTACGCACTCATGGATGAGTTTCAGTTTTGGAATGCCGGTGGGGAGAAGATCGCCATCCGCAAGGACCTCCGGGTGCCGATGCGCGACGGCGTGGAGCTCGCCGCGGACGCCTACCACGGCACGGACGAAAAGCCGCGGCCCGCGCTGGTGGCGCTGAGCCCCTACGGCAAGGAGCTGCAGGCCCTCGCGCTGACCACCCCGCCGCAGCGGCGCCCGAGCCCCATGTGGGACGGCTGCATCGAGGCCGGCGACATCGCCCGGATCGTGAAGGAGGACTACGTCCACGTCATCGGCGACCTGCGTGGCTCAGGACATTCCGGTGGGGAGCACATCGGCAACTACAACGCCGGCGGCGTTTCCCTGGGCCAGGACGCGTACGACTTCATCGAGTGGGTGGCCGCGCAGCCGTGGTGTGACGGGAACGTGGGCATGGTGGGCATCTCCTACTTCGGCTCCATGCAGGTTCTCGCCGCGGCCGAGCGGCCGCCGAGCCTGAAGGCGATCTTCGTCTCCGGCGGCCATTACGACTTTTACGAGACCACCTATCACGGCGGCATCATGTGGTTTATGCCGCGTGCTGCCCGTGAAGGCCGCGGCGGGGATTCCGGCTGGGCGTTCACCGACGGCGTGAAGTCCCGCATGATCGAAAAGTACGCCCCGGACGAGCTCAATGAGCTCGTGGCCAAGCGCCTGCAGGACCCGGACGTGGCCGCGTGGCCCAACCTGGTCCACGTCCTGCACTACCCGAAGAACCACGAAGCCTGGTTCGACATCGTCATGAACGAGCTCGACGGCGACTGGTACGAGGAATGCAACCCCATCACCCTCGCCCCGAACATCGACATCCCGGTGTGGCTGCAGCTGGACCAGGGCCGCGGCTGGACCCTGGACGGCACCATCGACCTGTTCAACGAGCTCAAGGGCCCTAAAAAGCTGGATATCGGCCCGTACCCGCCGATGCAGTCCCGTCCCTTCATCGAGGAGCACGACAAGATGTTCCGGTGGTACGACTACTGGATCAAGGGCATCGATAACGGCGTGATGGACGAACCGGCCGTGAGTGTCTTCGTGGAGGGTTCCCGTGAGGTGGTGACCGCTGATCAGTGGCCGCCGAAGGAGATCGAGTACACGAACCTCTACCTGCGTCCGCGCCGCCTGCTGTCCACTGAGCCGGAACTGATGGGAACGGAGTACGCGGCCCCGGACGGTTTCTACCAGGCGCCGCTGACGGTCACGGACAAGGTGGAGATCATCAGCTGGTCCACCCCGGTCTTCGAGGAGGCCACGGAGATGATCGGCACCGGTGCGGCGCACATCTTCGCCGAAATCGACCAGCCGGACACCAACTTCATCCTGCGCCTGTGGGATTACGCCCCCAACGGCAAGCGCCAGCTCATCACCAGCGGCTACCTCAAGGCCTCACACCGCGAGCTCGACGACGAACGGACCACCGAGGGCAACCCCCGCCACCCGCACACCCGTGCCGTGCCGGTGGAACCGGGGCAGATTGAGGAGTACGTGCTACGGCTCTTCCCGTTCGCGAACACGTTCATGCCCGGCCACAAGCTCACGGTGGAACTGTCCAACGACGAACCGCTGGCGGACGAGCACAACGCGCTGCTCCCGCCGGATGCGTTCCACCTGCCGGTGGGCCGTCCGGTCACGCACAAGATCTACCGCGACGCCGCGCACCCGTCCCGCCTCGTCCTGCCGTTCACCACCCGCAAGGCGGCCGAAGGTTAACGACGGCGGGGGCGGGGGCGCGGCGTCGCGGTAGATCTTGTGCG
>NZ_QAIQ01000155.1 GCF_003061105.1 Arthrobacter sp. HMWF013 | reverse complement strand
GACCCAGCTCAGCCACGCACCCCTGGCGGTGAAATCGGCTGGCAGCCAGGACCAGGGCTGCCGCGTAGCCCAGGAACGGAACCCGCAGCCCGAAGCCGGCCAGCAGCCCGCCCACAATCGGTCCACAGACGTTGCCTATCAGAAATGCTGACGCATATGCGCCCGAAACCCTGCCCCGGCTTTCGGGCGGTGCCAGCCTGACCACAAGCGCCATGGATGCCACCGTGAACATCACCGAACCCACCCCGCCCAGACCCCGGAAGACCAGCAGCTGCCAGTAGTCCTGGGCGAAAGCGCACGCCGCGGTCGACGCGGCCACGATGAGGAGCCCGGCTACGTAAACGGGCCGCTCGCCCAGCCGTCCGATCAGGGCGCCGCCTGCCGGGGCGAACACCAGGCGCATGAAGGCGAAGATGCTCACAATCACGGCAGCAGCGGTGGCTCCCACATCAAAGGTTGTTGCGAATTGCGGCAACACGGGCGCAACGAGACCGAATCCTAGGGCAATGAGGAACGCTGCAGCCAACATCACCTTGATGTCCCGGGGAAGGCGCCCCCGCTCGGGACGAATAACCGCCAGGATCCGTGTTGTGACGCGGCTCACGCGGGATGGTGGTGGCATAAGGGTGCGTTCCTTGCAAAATCAGCGGCCGGGCTTCGGCGGCAACGATGAAACATAACCGTAACAAGCCAGATATGCACCATTTACTTCATTGAGGTTGTTGTAACAAACCCGCAATCTAAATCCTCCGCGGGCGAAACACGGCAGCGACAAACTCGATGCAGGACGCAAAAGGCGTTGGCAGGCGGACTGGTCCGCAGAATCGATCATAGGGAGGACGTGCACCATGGAACTTACCGCAGGTCACGTATGGCTCATGGTATCGGCAGCACTCGTGCTGTTCATGACACCGGGTCTGGCATTTTTTTACGGCGGCATGACGCGCGCCAAGGCTGCACTGAACATGATGATGATGAGCTTCATTTCCATCGGCATGGTCGGTGTGGTGTGGGTACTCTGGGGTGCCTCAATGAGCTCCGGGGAAGGTTTCCTGCAGATCGTCGGCAGCCCCTTCGCCACATTCGGCCTGGAAGGAATCTCCACTCCTGACGGCCTCATCAAGGTGGGCTACGCCGCCACCTTCGCCATCATCACCGTGGCACTGATCAGCGGTGCGATCGCTGACCGCGCCAAGTTCGGCGCCTGGTCAGTCTTCGTCCCGGTCTGGGTCACACTGGTCTACTGCCCGCTTGCCTACATGGTCTGGGGCGGCGGCCTCTTCGGTCCCGAAGGCGCGATCGGGCAGGCCCTCGGCCCGGCCATCGACTTCGCCGGCGGCACCGTGGTCCACATCAACGCAGGTGTTGCAGCACTGGTTCTGGTCCTGATCATCGGCAACCGCAAGGGCTTCGGCAAGGACCCGAACCACCGGCCCCACAACATCCCGTTCGTCATGCTGGGCGCGGCCATCCTCTGGTTCGGCTGGTTCGGTTTCAATGGCGGAGCAGCCACCACTGCAGAGCAGGGCGGCCTCATCTGGGTCAACACCCTCGCCGCACCGGCCGCTGCCATGCTCGGCTGGCTTATCACTGAACGGATCCGCGACGGCCACCCCACCTCCCTGGGTGCCGCATCCGGTGTGGTTGCAGGCCTCGTTGCCATCACCCCTGCCTGCGCCAACGTCAGCCCGGTGGGCGCCCTTGGCCTCGGCCTGATCGCCGGTATTGCCTCGGCCCTGGCCGTCGGCCTCAAGTTCCGCTGGGGCTTCGATGACTCGCTGGACGTGGTGGGCGTGCACCTGGTCTCGGGCATTATCGGCACCGTTGCACTGGGCTTCATCGCACTGCCCACCGACGGTGTCGGCGGCGGCCTCTTCTACGGCGGCGGAGCAGCACAGCTTTGGGCCCAGCTCGCAGCTGCCGGCATCGCCATTGCCTACTCGGCGATCCTGACGGCGATCATCGCCTTCGCCATCCACAAGACCATGGGCTTCCGGGTCTCCCAGGAACAGGAAGTGGTTGGTGTTGACCTCAGCCTGCACGCAGAAACGGCCTACGAGTTCGGAGTGGGCGGCCACGGCGGAAGCTTCCAGCCGCTGCACGAACTGATCACCGGCAAGGGTACTTCCGGCGAAGCCAAGAAGTCAGAGGCCGCAACAGGCAAGGAAAGCGTAGAGGCATGAAACTGATCACAGCAATCGTCCGGCCGGAGAAGCTCGAATCCATCCGGGAGGGCCTGGAGGCGTACGGCGTCCAGGGGCTGACGGTCAGCGCAGCAAGCGGCTACGGCCGCCAGCGCGGGTACACAGAGGTCTACCGGGGAGCCGAATACAACGTGGACCTGCTGCCCAAGATCCGGGTCGAGGTGCTCGCCACTGACGAGCAGGCCGACGACATCCTGGACGTCATCATCGCCAGCTCCAACACGGGGCGGGCCGGCGACGGCAAGGTCTGGACCGTGGATGTCCACGAGGCAGTCAGGGTCCGCACCGGAGAACGCGGCGTAGCAGCGATCTAGCACCGCGGACGCCACCTGGCTCCACAGCAGGGCAGAAAGGCGGGCAGGGAACCTCGAAGGTTCCCTTCCCGCCTTTCTCTGTTTCAGTAACTAAAGAAAGCTAATCCGCCGGCCCGGGGCCCGACCCCAAGGGGCCCCCTCCGGGACCTGTCCATGCGGCTGGACCCGCGGAGCCGGCGTCGTACTCTTCCAGCGGAACAGTGCCGCGCTGCCAGGCCTTCAGTACCGGCTCAATGATCCGCCAGCAGTCTTCCGCGGTGTCACCGCGTACCGACAGCAGGGGATCACCGTTCAGGACCCCTTCGAGCACTTCGCCGTAGGGCAACAGCTCCGAAGCGCTCAGCTCGGAATTCAGGGTGATCCGGCTCAGGCTGAAGATGCTCCCGGGGCCGTTCACATCGACGTCGAACTGAAGCGTGTCCGGACCGAAACCGATCCGCAGCTGGTTGGGGGAGTCCACGCCGGTGAAGCCCGCCGGAAGGTGGGGGACCGGCCGGAAGGTGACCACGGCCTCCTTGCGCTTAACCCCCAGGGCCTTGCCCGAGCGCAGGATGAAGGGAACGCCCTTCCAGCGCCAGTTGTCGATTTCCACCCGGACCTCAGCCAGGGTCTCCGTGCCCTTGGCTGCATCCACCCCTGTTTCCTTTGTATAGTCGGGGACTTTCCGACCGGCGATCGTACCTGCCGTGTAAACGGCCCGGCGCGTCGATTTTGCGTAGGGCGCGCTGATGCGGCTGGCACGCAGAACCGTGGCAATGGCGTCGCGGAGGTCCCGCTCGCCGATGGTGGCCAGCGGCTCGATAGCCACCAGCGCCATGATTTCCAGCAGGTGGCTCTGGATCATGTCCCGCAGCGCGCCGGCATTGTCGTAATACCTGGCACGTCCCTCCAGCGCCAGGTCCTCATCAAAGATGATCTCCACCTTTTCCACGTGCTCGCGGTTCCAGACCGGCTCCAGGAAGTTGTTGGCGAACCGCAGGCCCAGGATGTTCAGCACGGTGGCCTTGCCCAGGAAGTGGTCCACGCGGTGGATGTGGTCCTCGGGAACCAGGGCAACAAGCGTCTGGTTGAGCGAACGGGCTGATGCCTCGCTGGAACCGAAGGGCTTCTCCATCACCAACCGCGTGCCGGCAGGCACCTGTTCGGGCCGCAGCGATTCGCAGGCGAGCTGGCTGACGTGGGGCGGGAGGGCAAAATAGACCGCTGTGGGCCCATCCAGTTCAGCCAGCAACGACGCCAAGGCCCCCTCGGCCGTCACATCCAACTGATGGTATTCGGTCGCCTTTGCCAAGCCTTTCAGGGCCTTCTTTCCTGCCGCGTCCGCGGTCACTGCGGCCTCGGCGAAGGCCTCATGGACCCTGGCCCGCCACTTTTCGGCGGGCCAGTCATCGGAGCCCGCGCCCACCAGCTTGAGCCCTTCGGCGCGTCCCTTGGCTACCAGCCGGGCAAGGCCGGGCAGCAGCAGCCGCCCGGTCAGATCCCCGGAGGCACCGAGGATGAGCAGGGTTTTTACACTCGTTTGGCTCGTCACCTACGACAGCATGCCATCATGCAGGCCCGTCTTGGTACCCTAGATAGTCGAGTCCCACCTGTAACTCCACTGAAAGAAGTGCGCGGCGCGTGTTCAATTCACTCTCTGACCGGTTGACAGCAACCTTCAAGAATCTCCGTGGCAAGGGCCGCCTCACCGAGGCCGATGTCGATGCCACCGTCCGGGAGATCCGCCGCGCCCTTTTGGACGCCGACGTTGCCGTGCCCGTGGTGCGCGAGTTCACGGCCCGTGTGCGTGAACGTGCCCTCGGTGCAGAGGTTTCGGGGGCGCTGAACCCGAGCCAGCAGATCGTGAAGATCGTGAACGAGGAACTGGTGGAAATCCTCGGCGGCGAGACGCGCCGGATCCGTATGGCCAAGACCGGCCCCACCATCATCATGCTCGCCGGCCTCCAGGGTGCAGGTAAAACGACGCTCGCGGGAAAGCTTTCCAAGTGGCTGAAGTCCCAGGGCCACAGCCCCATCCTGGTGGCGTGCGACCTCCAGCGCCCCAACGCTGTCACCCAGCTCCAGGTGGTCGGCAAGCGTGCCGGCGTTCCGGTCTTTGCCCCGCACCCGGGCGCAACCTCCGAACTGGAACACCCCGCCGGTGACCCTGTCGCCGTCGCCCGCGCCGGCGTCGAGGAAGCCCGGCAGAAGCTGCACGACTTCGTCATCGTGGACACGGCCGGGCGGCTTGGTGTTGATACCGAGATGATGGAGCAGGCGCGCGAGATCCGCCGCGCCATCGTTCCCAACGAAGTGCTCTTTGTCATTGATGCCATGATCGGCCAGGACGCCGTCAACACGGCCATGGCCTTCGATGAGGGCGTCAACTTCACCGGCATCGTACTGTCAAAGCTCGACGGCGACGCCCGCGGCGGTGCCGCGCTCTCAGTCGCGTCGGTCACCGGCAAGCCGGTCATGTTCGCGTCCACCGGCGAAGGTGTTGACGATTTCGAGCTCTTCCACCCGGACCGGATGGCTTCACGCATCCTGGACATGGGCGACGTCCTGACCCTGATCGAGCAGGCGGAGAAGAACTGGGACAAGGACGAAGCTGCCCGGATGGCGAAGAAGTTCGCCGACCAGGAAGACTTCACCCTGGACGACTTCCTCTCCCAGATGCAGCAGATCCGCAACATGGGCTCCATGAAGAAGATGCTCATGATGATGCCGGGTGCCCAGAACATCCGCCAGCAGCTCGAGCAGTTCGACGAGCGCGAGATCGACCGCGTCGAGGCCATTGTCCGGTCCATGACGCCCCACGAACGCGTTGCACCGAAGATCATCAACGGCTCCCGCCGGGCACGCATTGCCCGCGGTTCGGGCGTCCACGTGTCCGAGGTAAACGGCCTGCTGGAGCGTTTCGCCCAGGCCCAGAAGATGATGAAGAAGATGGCCCAGGGCGGGGGCATGCCCGGGATGCCGGGGATGCCCGGCATGGCTGGTCCGGGCGGGGCACGCAAAGGTGGCAAGAACGCCCCCAAGAAGAAGGCGCGTTCGGGCAACCCGGCCAAGGCGGCCCAGGAGCTCAAGGACGCCGAAGCCCGCCGGGCGGGCGCCGCGAAGGCGCTTCCCACGGGTGCAGCGTTCGGCCAGCAGTCCGGCGACTTCGATCCCTCGCAGCTGAACCTGCCCAAGGGATTCGATAAGTTCCTCGGCAAATAGCCACGGGGCCCCTGTGTCCCGGTACGGCTTCGGGGCTCGGAACGGCATGGGGTGCCGTGTCGAACGGATGTCGGCGCCGTCGAATAGGGTTGGGTCATGTTCAAGCAGAGGGTAGTGTTCGTGCACGGCGCCGGGCCCTTCGGGGCGGCGGCGTGGCCGCGGCAGCACGGAATGGCGCTTGCCTACGATGCACTGTTCCTGCGGCGCCACGGCTTCGACGCCCTCGCCGATCCGCTCGAATCCTCCTTCACCGAGGACACGGCCATCATCCTGCGCTCGTTGGCGGATGACGGCCGCGGAGGCTCCGGCGGCCACGTCGTTGCGCACGCCCAGGGCGCCATTGCCGCCATGATGGCGGCCGTCCAGCGCCCCGACCTCGTTTTTTCCCTGACACTGGTGGAGCCGGCATGCCTCTCGCTGACCGCTGAACTGCCCGCCACCTCTGCCCACGTGGCGCTGATGCGCCCGCTTTTTGAGGTACGGCACCAGCTGGGCGATGAGGACTTCCAGCGCGAATTCGTCCGCAGGATGTTTGCAACGGATCTTCTGGAGCCCGCCACGCCGGAGGAAAAAAAGTCAGCGCGCCGGCTCCGGTTGCAGGCGCCGTCGTGGGAAGCGCCGTTGCACATCGTTCCGGGGGTCCCCACCATGGTCCTGACCGGAGGCTGGGAACCGCTCTACGAGGAAATCGCCGGCTACCTGCAGGAAACCGGTGCCCTGCACCGCATCAGCGCGGGTGGGCACCGGCCCCAGGATTCGGCGGAAGGCGACCGGGCCATCCGGTCATTCATCGCCGAAGTCAGCAGGTCAGCGTCAGTTCAGGCTTCCTGAATTCTTTTCGCCGCCGGCATCCGGTAACTGCAGTTCCGGCAGGTAGACCTTGCCGCCGGAGGCCATGAACTCCGCGCTCTTTTCCCGCATGCCCCTATAGGCGTCGGCAATCGCGGCCTGCGAATCGGCTGAACCGTACTCGTCCCGGATGTCCTGGCTGATCCTCATCGAACAGAACTTCGGCCCGCACATGGAGCAGAAATGCGCTGTCTTGGCGGCCTCAGCGGGCAGGGTTTCGTCGTGGAACGCCTCGGCCGTCACCGGATCCAGGGACAACGCGAACTGGTCGCGCCAGCGGAACTCGAACCGCGCCTTGGACAGGGCATCATCCCGCTCATGGGCACCGGGGTGGCCCTTGGCAAGATCCGCCGCGTGCGCGGCGATCTTGTAGGTGATCACGCCGGTCTTGACGTCATCCTTGTTGGGGAGGCCCAGATGCTCCTTCGGCGTGACGTAACAGAGCATCGCCGTGCCGTAGCGGGCGATCTCGGTGGCCCCGATGGCAGAGGTGATGTGGTCATAGCCGGGGGCAACATCAGTCACCAGGGGGCCGAGGGTGTAGAACGGGGCGCCTTTGCACAGTAGCTGCTGCCGCTCCACGTTCTCCCGTACCAGATGGAAGGGCACATGGCCGGGACCCTCCACCATGACCTGTACATCGAACTCCCACGCGCGCTGGGTGAGCTCGGCCAGCGTGTCCAGCTCGGCAAACTGAGCGGCGTCGTTGGCGTCCGCCGTGGCTCCCGGCCGCAGGCCATCTCCCAGGGAGAACGCGACGTCGTACTTCGCGAAGATTGAGCAGAGCTCGTCGAAGTGGGTGTAGAGGAAGTTCTCCTGATGGTGCGCCAGGCACCAACCGGCCATGATCGAGCCGCCGCGGGACACGATGCCGGTTACCCTGTTGGCCGTCAACGGAACATAACGCAGCAGCACGCCGGCGTGGATGGTCATATAGTCCACGCCTTGTTCGCACTGCTCTATGACGGTGTCCCGGAAGATTTCCCAGGTCAGTGCGTTGGCTTCGCCGTTGACCTTCTCCAGGGCCTGGTAGATGGGTACGGTACCGATCGGCACAGGTGCGTTGCGGATGATCCACTCGCGGGTTGTGTGGATGTCCTCTCCGGTGGACAGGTCCATCACCGTGTCCGCACCCCACCGGGTGGCCCACTGCAGCTTGTCCACCTCGGCCGCGATGGAACTTGTCACGGCCGAGTTGCCGATGTTGGCATTGATTTTCACGAGGAAAGCCTTGCCAATGATCATCGGCTCGGATTCGGGGTGGTTGATATTGCTGGGGATGATGGCACGTCCTGCCGCCACCTCGCTCCGCACCAGCTCCACATCGCAGTTCTCCCGCAATGCAACAAACCTCATCTCAGGAGTGATGATGCCCTGCCTGGCGTAGTGCATCTGGGTCACCGTCCTGCCTTCGACGGCGCGGCGGGGCACCGGCCGCGGTCCTTTCCACTCCGAGGAAGCAGCACCCCGGCGGACGGCCGAGCGGCCGTCGTCGAGCAGGTTCCGCTTTCTGCCGGAATAGGGCTCCGTGTCACTCCGCCCCTCAATCCACGAGGAGCGGAAGGGCTCCAGGCCGACGACGGGATCGCTGCCGGGGCCCGCGGTGCGGTACAACTGCACAGGGGCGTTGGCTTCGCCGTTGGGGGAGGGCTCCAGAGCGATCTCGGTGACGGGGACCCGGATGCCGTTGTCAGGATCCTCGAGGTACGCCAGGGAATGGGACTTCAGTGACTCGGTATTGGTGATTGCCTCGGCGTGGACAGGGCTGTGCTGTGTTTCGGTGGTGCTCAAGGGATACTCACTTCCTTCGCCGGCATTACCCGGACAGGTTCAACGGTCGCAGGCAGCGTCAGCCTGATCTCAGCCCATGCGTGGGCCCCCGTGTGGTCGTAGAAGAAGCTACCACAGCAGGGGCTTCCCCGGCTGAATCGTCGATAGGGAAAAAGCAGCGCCTCTTGAATTAAATTGAAGCTTCAAGTAAATTGGCATTATGACGGCCTTCGAACCCGAAGACCACGGGACCCGGGAGTTTTCAATGACTGCAGAAGCAACCAGCCAGGATCTCCTTCCTGCCGATCTCACCATGGGCACCGTGATGCTCAAGGTGGGCGACATGAAGCTGATGACGGACTACTACCAGCGCGCCCTTGGGCTGGAGGTCGTCGCCGAGCAGGACGGCGGTGTCTACCTGGGCCGGCTGCAGCGGCCCCTGGTCCACCTTGCGGCTGCCCCCTCATTGAATCTTCCCGGCAGGGGCGAGGCGGGGCTCTTCCACACTGCGCTTCTCTTCGAGACCCGCGCCGCGCTGGCCGCCACCGTGGCAACCACCGCCCAGTATGAACCGCGGTCCTTCACCGGCAGTGCCGACCACCTGGTCAGCGAAGCTTTCTACTTCAATGACCCTGAAGGCAACGGCATCGAACTCTACTGGGACCGTCCCCGGGAAAACTGGTCCTGGGAGGGCACCGATGTGGTCATGGACAGCCTTGCCCTTCCGCCGCAGCGCTATCTTGAGCAGCATCTGACCCAGGAGTCCCTGGAAAGCCAGCAGGGTGCCGGGGCCGGCGTCGGCCATATCCACCTCCAAGTGGGCGATATCCACTCTGCCCACCAGTTCTATGTGGAAACGCTTGGTTTCGAAAAGACCGCGGGCTGGCACGGGCAGGCACTGTTTGTCTCTGCCGGCCGGTACCACCACCACATGGCCATGAACGTGTGGAACAGCCGCGGAGCGGGGCCCCGCAAGGACACCCTGGGGTTGGGTGAGGTGCTGATCGAAGTGCCGTCAGGGGACGACGTCGGAGCGCTCGCCGACCGTTTGAAGGTCGCGGGTGTTGCCTCTCACCACACGGGAGCTGAACTGCGCTTCGAGGACCCCTGGCGCAACAGCATCCGCGTCGCCGTGCGCTGAGTTCAGGACCGGCCCTGAGTGTGGCCGGCCATGTACTAGGCTGAATCCGAACGGCCGGGGCGGCACCTTAACGCTGCCCGACACAGTGCCGCACCGTCGACGGAATGAGGGCTGTTCCCATGGGCTTCACTGAAATCTTTGTTGCCACCCACGACGCCGCGCTCAAGCGCGCCCAGGTCCTTGATGCCGGAGGGTCGCCGGTGGGTCCTGCCCTGCGGATTCCAGGTGTCAGCGACTTCGAAATCGAGCAGTTGGGTGACTTGGCCGGCGCTGCGGTCCACGCCGGCGGCGCCGACTACGAACTGGCAATGGTCGACGTTGCCAGTGACTCCCTTCTCGGGGTACCACCGGCCATGGTGCGGGCGCTGGCGGACCTGCTCACCTACGAGACCGAGGGTGAAGGCAATGTCCTGGACGACGTCGCTGAACAGTGGGCGGCCCAGGACGACATGCCGTTCGGCGTGGCGGAGGCCCGCAACCATGTCCGGCAACTCGCTGAGCTGGCCAGCGGAATAGATGATGCGGACCGCAACGGACTGTACGTCTGGTCGTCCTAGAGTGCCGGCGCCTGCCTCCCCGGTACGTGTCAAGTCGAAATCCGGACGCTGATCTGGCACAATAAACAGGTACTCGATCTGCGTGGCCCCTCTCTCCGCGTCCGGATCCTGTCCTTCGAACCCTCAAGTATGGCCCGCCCCACGGGTGCAGAACGTCGGTTCACCCCCTTTCTGAAACAGGAGTGACCACAAAAGTGGCCGTAAAGATTCGCCTTAAGCGCTTTGGCAAGATGCGCGCCCCGTACTACCGCATCGTCGTCATGGACGCACGCTCCAAGCGTGACGGCCGTGCCATCGAAGAAATCGGCAAGTACCACCCCACCGAAGAGCCCTCATACATCGAGGTCGACACGGACCGTGCCCAGTACTGGCTCGGCGTCGGCGCACAGCCGTCCGAGCAGGTTGCCGCGATCCTCAAGATCACCGGTGACTGGCAGAAGTTCAAGGGCCTCCCGGGCCAGGAAGGCACCCTGAAGACCAAAGCTCCGAAGGCCGCCTTCGTTGCCCCGGAAAAGGGTTCCGTGATCATCCCGGAAG
>NZ_QAIQ01000154.1 GCF_003061105.1 Arthrobacter sp. HMWF013 | reverse complement strand
CCGGCACCGCCGGGCTCTACATCTCCATCCTTGCCATCCTCCACATCGGCGCCGCCTACGTGCCCGTGGATGCGGACGATCCCGAGGAACGTGCCCGGCTCGTTTTTGGCGAGGCCCGGGTGGCAGCCGTCCTGAGTGGTGCGGACACCGTCACGGTTGCCGGGCCCGCGCCCGGAAACGGAGATGGGCCCGGTCCCGGGCCCGGAAGCGAGCGCCGCGGCGCTGATAGTGATTCCGCCCAGCGTGCTGCCACCCAGCACCGTACTGCCGAGCGCCGCCCTCCCCTGCCGGATGATGACGCGTGGGTGATTTTTACCTCCGGATCCACCGGTACCCCGAAGGGCGTGGCCGTTCAGCACCGCTCCGCCGCGGCCTTCGTGGATGCCGAAGCCAGGATTTTCCTCGCGGATGAACCCCTCGGCCCGCAGGACCGGGTACTGGCCGGGCTTTCGGTCGCTTTTGATGCGTCCTGTGAGGAAATGTGGCTCGCATGGCGGCATGGAGCCTGCCTCGTGCCCGCACCGCGTGCGCTGGTCAGGACGGGCACGGACCTCGGCCCCTGGCTCATCAACCACGGCATCACTGCCGTGTCCACAGTCCCCACCCTCGCAGCCCTCTGGCCGGCAGAGTCCCTGGAGAGCGTCCGCCTGCTGATTTTCGGCGGTGAGGCGTGCCCGCCGGAACTCGCGGAACGGCTCGCCGTTCCCGGCCGCGAAGTCTGGAACACCTATGGGCCCACCGAGGCCACCGTGGTGGCCTGCGCCGCACCCCTGGGCGGCGCCGGTCCGGTCCGCATCGGCTTGCCGCTCGACGGGTGGGACCTGGCAGTGGTTGACGCTGAGGGGCTGCCCGTCGGAGAAGGCGGGATAGGCGAACTGATCATTGGCGGCGTCGGGCTGGCCCGTTACCTGGATGCTGACAAGGACCGCGAGAAGTACGCCCCGATGCCCGCTTTCGGCTGGGACCGCGCCTACCGTTCCGGCGACCTCGTCCGCTACGAGCCTGCGGGCCTGATTTTTATGGGCCGCGCCGACGAACAGGTCAAACTGGGCGGCCGCCGGATCGAACTGGGTGAAATCGACTCCGCCCTGCAGTCCCTGCCCCACGTCGCCGGCGCCGCCGCGGCGGTCCGGACAACCGCAGCGGGCAACCAGATCCTCGTCGGCTACCTCGCGGCAGCGGACGCGGACCTGGACCTTGTGGCCGCCCGCGGGCTCCTCACAGCCAGCCTGCCCGCCCCGCTCATTCCACTGCTGACCGTGGTCGAGTCGCTGCCCACCAAGACCAGCGGCAAGGTTGACCGCCACGCCCTCCCCTGGCCCCTGACCGGGACGGGCGCCGCCGAAGCTGACGCCGCACCCCTGAACCTCCCCGAGGACGCTGCCTGGGTGGCCGATCAATGGGCGGCCGTCCTGGGCAGTCAGGTGACCAGCCTCGACGCCGATTTCTTCGCTTACGGCGGCGGCTCGCTGTCTGCCGCACAACTCGTCTCCGCGCTCAGGGTGCGCTACCCCACCATCACAGTCGCCGATATCTACGCGACGCCCAGAATCGGGGCGCTGATTGACACGGCGCGCCTCTCCCTTCCGGAGGGACTGGCCCCGGGACCCGTCCCGGTCAGGACCGTCCGCCCCACCACGCTGAAGTCCCAGATCTTCCAGACCCTGATGGGCATTCCCCTTC
>NZ_QAIQ01000153.1 GCF_003061105.1 Arthrobacter sp. HMWF013 | reverse complement strand
CCGCCGCTGCGCATCCCAGGAAGGCAATGCGCTCTACGTCTGCAGCCGGCTCGGGATGCAGGCAGATCCGCGGGTGATCCGGCTCGCCCACGACCTGACGGAGTGGCAGTGGCCCGACGGCGGCTGGAACTGTGATCTGAACGCGAGCGGCCGCCGGTCCTCGTTCCATGAGACGCTGCCTGCCGCCAAGGGACTTTACGAATTCTGGAGGGCCTGCGGAGATCCGGCGTCCCGGACCGGGGCGGAGCGGGCGGCCGGATTGTTCCTTGATCACCGGCTGTTCAAATCCCGCTCGACCGGCCGGACCATCGACCCGCTCTGGCTAAAGCTCCGCTACCCGGAATTCTGGCATTACGGCATTTTGCCCGCCCTGCTTCTGCTGGCCCGGATGGGGCTGATCAATGATCCGCGTGCCGCGGAGGCACGGGCAGCATTGCGCGGAAAGATGTTGCCCGACGGCGGATGGCCGGCGGAGGGCGCGTGGTGGCACCCGCCGTCGTCCGCCAGCCAGGCCGAGGCGGCAGATTGGGGCCGCACCGGTCCCAACCAGTTCGTGACGCTGAGCGCCCTTCGTATCCTCAGCGCCGAAGAGACGGCGGCGGGGAGGACGGATCGAGCCAGCGGTTTCTAGGGGGTAGGGGCCGCGTGGGCTGGGTTGTTGACGTTGACCAGCCAGGCAGTCCCGAACCGGTCGGTGCACATACCGAAGATGTCGCCCCACGGTGCCTTCTCCAACGGCACCGTGACCGTACCGCCGTCGCCGGCGAGCTTATCCCAGTAGCCGCGCAGCTCCGCTTCGTCGTCACCGCTCAGGGAGATCGAGATGGAGCTGCCCGTGGAGGCTTCCATGGAGTTGGGCGTATCCGACCCCATCAGGACCAGGCCCGTGGGAGTGGTCAGCATGCCGTGCATGATCTTCTCGGTTTCAGCCGGATCCTCGCTGGCCTGGAACTCTCCGAAGGTGCTCAGTGCCAGTTCGCCGCCGAACACGGACTGGTAGAAAGTCAACGCCTCCCGGGCATTGTCGCGGAAACCGAGGTAGGGGTTGAGCGTCGTTGGCATGGCCGGTTCTCCTTGAGGTTCTGAACGGAATCGGAATGGAACAGTCAACATCCTGCCCCAATCCGTCCGCCCTCGATAGGGGTTTGGCCGTAGGCTCAGGGAATGGCCAGATATTTTGATGTTCATCCCGAGGATCCCCAGCCGCGAGCCATCTCGCAGGCAGTGCGCATAGTGCTTGACGGCGGCCTGATCGCCTACCCCACCGATTCCTGTTACGCGCTCGGGGCGCAGATGGGAAACAAAGACGCCTTGGACCGGATCCGGAGTATCCGCCAACTGGACAACAAACACCACTTCACGCTGGTGTGCAAGGACTTCGCCCAGCTGGGCCAGTTCGTGAATATCGGCAATGATGTGTTCCGCAGCATCAAGGCCGTCACACCCGGAAGTTACACGTTCATCCTGCCGGCCACCAAGGAGGTTCCGCGCAGGCTTCTGCACCCGAAGAAGAAAACAGTGGGCGTCCGCATCCCTGACAACCGTGTGGTGCAGGCATTGTTGGCTGAGCTCGGCGAACCGTTGCTGTCCAGCACGCTGCTGCTCCCCGACGAGGAGGATCCGCTGACGCAGGGGTGGGAAATCAAGGAACGGCTGGACCATGTGGTGGACGCCGTTATTGATTCGGGCGACTGCGGGGCAGAGCCCACCACCGTCATCGACTTTTCTTCCGGAGTCGCCGAGGTGGTCCGGCGCGGCACCGGGGATCCGTCCCGTTTCGAATAGACGGGGCCCAAACGGCGAGGGGGTCAAGCAGCCTCAGTCCTGCTTCCGGGCCCTGCTGGGCTGGACGCGGGAGGGCTCTCCGGGCATCTTTGGATAGTCCGGCGGGAAAGGCAGCTCCCCCAGCCCTGCCTTAAGGTCCCGTTCCCACCACTCCAGCAGCACGTCGATGGTGCCGCCCGGTGTGGCGTTCATGTCCGCCCAGGGGTCGCCGACCGTCTTGAGCCGTTCCGGGACCGTGAGGATGGTGAAGTTTTTCGGGTCCGCGCTGCCCAGCTCGTCCCAGGTAATGGGGCAGGACACGGGCGCATGGGCCAGCGCCCGCGGGCTGTAGGCGCCGGCGATGGTCCTGTCGCGGTTGGCCTGGTTGAAATCCAGGAAAACACGCTCTCCCCGTTCCTCCTTCCACCAGGCTGTGGTGACCTTCTCCGGCATCCGCCGCTCCAGCTCGCGGGCAGCAGCGATCACGGCGTGGCGGACATCCAGGAACTCACGGGTGGGCCCGATCGGCGCGTAGACGTGCAGCCCGCGGTTTCCCGAGGTCTTGATGAAGCAGTCCAGGCCCGCCTCCGCCAGCACGTCCTTCAGCGCAAGTGCGGCGGGGACGGCGTCGTCGAAGTCGGTGCCCGGCTGGGGATCCAGATCGATCC
>NZ_QAIQ01000152.1 GCF_003061105.1 Arthrobacter sp. HMWF013 | reverse complement strand
GGACAAGCCCATCGGATGAGGTCACAGCAACATCATGCCAGCCCGGGAAGCAATCGGGCCGGGCCACGGCTGCAGGCGGCATAACAAAAACGGCCCCGGGCTGATGCCCGGGACCGTCTTACTGTGGTGACCCCAGCGGGATTCGAACCCGCGTTACCGCCGTGAGAGGGCAGCGTACTAGGCCGCTATACGATGGGGCCGTGTACTTCCAACCGACCAGAGGCCGGTTTGCTAAGAGAGTATTTCACACCCTCAGCAAGTGTTTCAAATCGGCGAACCGGTTCAAAACCCCTGATCTGCCGCGTAAATCTGCGACCGAACCAGAGCTGGGATACCAGGACTCGAACCTAGAATGACGGTACCAGAAACCGTAGTGTTGCCAATTACACCATATCCCAATGATACTTTCGGGCCGGATTTTCGGGCCTCAACCCGTGCTCCGTGCGCCTCAGCACGAGAAATTACTTTACCCGAGACTTGAGGCTCGCACAAATCGGCCGGCAGGCGGCCCGGTTGCCGCCTGCCGGGCGGTCAGGCCAGCAGCTGGCGCAGCGAACTGACCTCGTGACCGCCGACGTCCTGAAGCACCTCCCCTGTCCTGTTCAGCCAGACGCCCACCAGCCCCGCCGCCGTCGAGCCTTCAGCGTCCAGAAGCCGGTTATCCCCCACGAACAGCGTCTCCGCGGGGGCGATCTGCAGGAGGCGCACGCCTTCGAGATAGATTGCCGGCTCAGGCTTCGCCACGCCAACAGTGTCAGTGCCCACCAGGCGGGTGATGCGTGCCAGGCCTGCGCCATCCAGTTTTGCCCGCTGGTAGTCATGGACGTTGTTGCTCACCGCACCGTAGGGCACCCCTGCGTCGTCGAGGAGATCAAGGAGCGGAATGACGTCTTCAAAGGCCCGGACGTAGCCGGGCTGGAGCCGGCTGTAGTCGGACAGCCACTGGTGGGTTTCCTCGCCGTCGGCCAGTTCCACGCCGAAATGACCCAGGGCCGCGCGGCCACGGAGCAGGCGCTGGTCATTGAAAGTCAGCTCACCCGCCAGGTACCTGTCGTAATAGTGGGTGGTTTCATGCGTGAAGATCCTGCCGAACCTTTCCCACCCGCGCTGGTCGAGGCCGGGCAGGAGGTGTTCACTGACCTCGCGCAGGGCCGTGGTCATGGCATATTCGAGGTCCACCAGGGTGTCATCAATGTCAAAGAGGACGCCCCGGATGGTCCCGAAGCGGGTCTCCAGTGCTCCTTGAGCCTCCGTGCCGGTCATGGCCATCAGCCGCGGAAGGTGCGGAGCCGGCTCAAGGAAGACTCCTTGCCGAGGATCACCATGGATTCGAAAAGCGGCGGCGAAATGCGGCGGCCGGAGATGGCCGTGCGCACCGGGCCGAAGGCGAGGCGGGGTTTCATGCCGAGGCCCTCCACCAGCGCCTGCTTCAGCGCCGTCTGGATATTCTCGGGGGTCCAGTCCCCTACCGGCTCAAGGGCGGCAATAGCGGCGTCGAGGGCTTCGGTGAGGTTCTCCGGGAGGCCCTTGCGGGCATCATCGGCGACGTCGATGGCGTCATCGGCTTTGAAGAGGAACGCCAACATCTCTGGAGCTTCGCCCAGCAGGGTAATGCGCTCCTGCACCAACGGTGCGGCCTCGGCCAGGATGTCCTCCTGGCGGCTGGTGAGCTCCTCCCCCACGAGCCCGGCGGTGCGCAGGTAAGGGACCAGGCGGGCACGGAAGTCCTCGGGGTCAAGCATGCGGATGTGCGTGCCGTTGATGGCCTCCGCCTTCTTGATGTCGAAGCGGGCAGGGTTGGCCAGGACATCCTGGACATCGAAATTCTCGATCAGCTGGTCCACCGTGAAGATGTCCTCGTCCGCTGACAGGCTCCAACCCAGCAGGGAGAGGTAGTTCAGCAGGCCCTCCGGGATGAACCCACGGTCGCGAAGGAGGAACAGGTTGGACTGGGGGTCGCGCTTGGAGAGCTTCTTGTTGCCCTCTCCCATGACATACGGGAGGTGCCCGAACACGGGCATGTAACTGGCGACGCCGATCTCGATGAGCGCACGGATCAGCACCACCTGCCGGGGCGTGGAGGAGAGCAGGTCCTCGCCGCGGAGCACATGCGTGATGCCCATCAGGGCGTCGTCCACCGGGTTGACCAGCGTGTAGAGCGGAGAACCGTCTGCGCGGACGATGACGTAGTCCGGGATGCTCCCGGCCTTGAAGGTGATCTCGCCGCGGACCACATCGGTGAAGGTGACATCCTCATCCGGCATCCGGACCCGCAGGACAGGCTGGCGGCCTTCTGCCTTGAAGGCGGCGAGCTGTTCTTCGCTGAGTTCGCGGTCGAAGTTGTCGTACCCGAGTTTCGGGTCCCGGCCGGCAGCGCGGTGGCGCGCTTCCACTTCGTCAGGCGAGGAGTAGCACTCGTAGGCGTAGCCTGCTTCCAAAAGCTTCGCTACGACGTCCTTGTAGAGGTCCAGGCGCAGCGACTGCCGGTACGGCTCGTGCGGTCCGCCGACCTCCACGCCCTCTTCCCACGTGATGCCGAGCCATTTCAGCGCTTCCAGAAGCTGCTGGTAGCTCTCCTCCGAGTCGCGTGCCGCGTCCGTGTCTTCAATGCGGAACACAAAGGTGCCCTTGGTGTGCTTGGCGTGGGCCCAGTTAAACAGGGCCGTACGGATCAGCCCAACGTGGGGG
>NZ_QAIQ01000013.1 GCF_003061105.1 Arthrobacter sp. HMWF013 | reverse complement strand
AGACAGGGTGGGTATCCGCCTCGCCCCCGCCATGCCATGAGGTCGACTCAACGACGGCGACACCGAGAGTGTGCGCGCCCAGTACCGGCACCCGGTAGGCGGGCTCGCGACCCGGAACCTGGCGTACCTGTTGCTTCGCCATGTAGGCGACGACGAATTGCTCCGCTCCCCCTGGGATATGTGGCCGACGGCGGCGCTCACCGACTATCCGACCATCGCCCATCTCTCACCATCCACGCCGACCGGTGCGGATGGAAAAGTACACAAGAAAGTTCGTGAAATGCACTCACTCAATGGAGCAGTCGTCCTCGTCACCGGAGCAAACGGCGGCATCGGAACCCACTTCGTCCAAGGCGCCCTGGCACGCGGCGCCAGCAAGGTTTACGCCACCGCCCGCACCCCGCGCACGTGGGAGGACGAGCGCATCGTCCCGCTCACCCTCGACATCACTGACCCGGCCTCAATCCGGGCTGCAGTCGAGGCCGCGGGCGATGTCACAGTGTTAATCAACAATGCTGGAGCCAGCGTGGCAACCCCAGGCATCCTTACCCACACCGACGCGGAAATCCGGACCAATGTGGAGACGAATTTCCTCGGCCCTCTTTTCCTCGCACGTGCCTTCGCGCCGATCCTGTCAGCCAAGGACAACTCCGCACTCATCGACATCCACTCCGCAATGAGCTGGAACGCCGTCGGCGGTATTTACAGCGCCACCAAGGCCGCCCTCTGGTCGGCCACCAACTCGCTTCGTCTGGAGCTCGCCCCCGAAGGGGTACATGTGGTGGGCGTCCATGTCGGCTACGTCGACACAGCGATGGCTGCGCATGCCACCGACCCCAAGATGGACCCGGCTGATCTGGTCACAACGGTATTGGATGCCGTCGAAGCCGGAGAGTACGAGGTTCTCGCCGACGAGACGTCCGTGCAGCTCAAGGCGGGACTCAGCGCCCCCATCGAGGCGCTCTACCCCCAACTTACGCTCAGCAAGTCCTAGAAACAGCGCCAGCCCCGTGGAGATGAACCCGGCTCATCTCCACGGCGCTTTGCGCGACGTTGACATTTTACTGAGTCGAGTCATAATTGATTGTAGTCAAGAAAACTTCCCGAAGGAGCATCGCGTCATGCGGGCATTCGTTATCAACAAGTACAAGGAACCGCTGCGCGAAGCTGAGGTTGCTGAACCGGCCGTAGGCGAACGGGACGTGCTCGTGCAGGTGCAGGCTGCCGGCCTGAACCAGCTGGACGAGAAGATCCGCCAGGGCGAGTTCAAACAGATCCTTCCCTACAAGCTCCAGCTGGTCCTCGGCAACGACGTAGCCGGCACCGTGTTGCGCGTCGGGGACAAAGTAGAGGGGTTCAAGCCCGGCGATGAGGTCTACGCCCGTCCCCACGAGGAGCGCATCGGGACGTTTACTGAACGTATTGCCGTCGCGGAGGAAGACCTTGCCCTCAAACCCGAATCGGCCAGCATGGAGGAGGCCGGTTCGCTGCCGCTGGTGGCGCTTACGGCATGGCAGGCCCTCGTCGAGCAGGGAAACGTGCAGCCAGGACAGAAAGTTCTCATTCACGCCGGCGCCGGCGGGGTCGGTTCTATCGCCATCCAGCTCGCCAAGCATCTTGGCGCGACCGTCGCAACCACCGCCAGCAGCTCCAACGCCGGGTTCGTGCGGGACCTCGGCGCTGACATCGTTATCGACTACCGCACCCAGGACTTCGAGCAGCTCCTGAACGGATACGATCTGGTGCTGGATAGCCTCGGAGGCGAAAACCTGCAGAAGTCTCTGCGCATCCTCAAGCCCGGTGGAAAGGCGATTGGTATCGCCGGCCCGCCCGATCCCGCATTCGCCCGCAAAGCAGGCCTCAACCCCATTCTGCGCCTGGCAATCACCGGGCTCAGCAGCAAGATTCGAAGGCAAGCCAGGAAGCTCGGCGTCAGCCATGAGTTTCTCTTCGTGCGTTCCAGCGGCGACCAACTACGTCAGATCAGCGCCCTGGTTGACGCCGGGGTACTGCGCCCCATCGTAGGGAAGGTCTTCACCTTCGACCAGGCTCCAGAGGCGCTGCAAACTCTGGCCGCAGGGGGCTTCCGCGGCAAAGCAGTGCTCACCGTCAACAGCTGACCCGCCGGCACTATTCACGCAGAGAATCCGGAAGAACACCGTCATGGACAACACCAACGCCGTAAACGAGCCAGTCGTCACCTCATACGCGAAGGCACCTGCCAGCACTGTCACCGCCGAAGGCGTCAGCTACGCCTACCGCGAGCTTGGGCCGAAGGGCGGCATCCCCGTCGTGTTCTTCGTCCACCTGGCAGCCACCCTTGATAACTGGGACCCCCGTATCATCGACCCCATTGCCAGGAACCGCCACGTCATTACCTTCGACCAGCCCGGTGTCGGCGCTTCAACCGGACAAGTTCCCAAAAGTATCGAGGCAATGGCCGACGACGCCTACACCTTCATCAAGGCCCTCGGATTCGAAAAGATAGATGTATTCTCCTTCTCGCTGGGCGGAATGGTCGCCCAGGACCTGACCATCAAACATCCCCATCTTGTCCGCAAGCTCGTGCTGACCGGAACCGGTCCGCGAGGAGGCAAAAACATCGACAAGGTCATCGGCACCACCTACTGGGACATCCTCCGGGCAACCCTGACCCGGTCGGACCCCAAGGAATTCCTGTTCTTCAACCGAAACAGCACCGGAAAACCCGCTGCGAAAGCGTTCATCCAACGCCTTCAGGAGCGAACTGAGAACCGTGACAAGCCAATCAGCCCCCGCGCATTCCAGACGCAGCTGAAGGCAATCCAGGAGTTCGGCCGCTCGGCCCCGTCGAATCTGTCCGCACTGACTCAAGCCGCCCTCATCGCCAATGGCGACAACGACCGCATGGTGCCCTCCACGCTATCCGAAGAACTGCACCGCCGCATCAAGGGATCCGAACTGATCATCTACCCCGACTCCGGCCACGGTGGTATCTTCCAGTACCACGCGAAATTCGCACCCGCCGTCGTCGAATTCCTCGCCCCCTGACCACCACGCTCGCGAGAGAAGAGGGGTGGCCGGATCCTCCCCCGCTACGAAGAGTAGGGGCGCCGGCTGGAGGGCCCGGCCTCCGCAGCTTCGGTATACTCAATATTGAGTCCAGTCAGTTTACGTCCAGAGGAACCTACATGCCTGTCACATCCCGGCCGCCTGGACGTCGCGAGCGAAACAAGCAGGAGAAGCTGGACCGCATCAAGGCCGCAGCCACTGAGCTGTTCGCCGAATACGGCGTCGAGGACGTCACCACCCAGCAGATCGCCGACAAAGCCGACATCGGCACCGGAACCCTTTTCCTCTACGCCAAAACCAAGGGAGAACTCCTTCTCCTCGTCCAGAACGCCCACTACGCCGAAGCGCTCGACCGGGGCCGGGCGGATGCTGAAACCATCCAGGATGCCCTGGGTGCGGTGATGGCCGTCGTGCGGCCGATCGTGGAGTGCAACCGAACCCAGATCGACAACGGACGCTTTTACCTGCGGGAAATGGTCTTCGGCGACCCTACCGAGCCACACCACAGCGCAGCTCTATCCATCGTTGCGCAGACCGAGGAGGCCATTGCCGCCATACTGCGCCGGGCAGAACTGGCCGGAGCGGGTGACGCCGCGACGACGGCGCGCATTGTCTCGGCAATCATGTTTGTCAGCATGGCGGCAAGTGCGAACGCCGGATTGGAGAATGAAGCACTGGTGCAGGACATCAGGAAGCAAATCAGCCTGCTGATACCCCGCTGACGCGGCCGGCATACCCGATCTGGACGGCAGCCGCGGAATGGTGTCCCTGGAGGCCCTGCTCCCTGGCCTGTGCCAGGAGCTGCGGCGCTAACAGTCCCACTGTGAGAGGGCGGGAACTACTGGATCCCCGTTCTCAGTTGTCGGGGACAACGAGGACCGGGCACCGCTGACTGCGGATCAGGGACCCTGATACCGATCCTTCGAGGAACCTGTCCAACCGTGCCACGTGCCCTGGCCGATCGGCGCCGACAACGAGCAGGGAGGCATCCGTGCTCTCTGCCAGGCGGTTGAGGGCTTTGGGGACGTCGCCGTTCAGCAGGCGAAAAGACCATGTCTCCCCGGGTTGGCCGAGAATGGATTCCAGATTCCGTTGCACTTGCCCGGATGGATATTCGGCCTCTTCATTGATGATCGGGTCCAGTGAAAGCGCGGTCCGTTGGGCCTCCGGTTCCCATTCAGTCAGGTAGCTGGCTGGATCCACGAAGGCACAAACGAGATGCTGTCCCAGGGCTGTCGCGAGGCCCGCGGCAGTAAGGATCAGTTGCTCTGAAAAGGACCATCCGACTCCGACCACCACTGGTCCGTCCGGCCACTCTTCATCTGGCATGAGGTCCTCTGGAGAACCGGCCAGCGACGGCGATGAGTGCTGCCGTCCCGGTGGCGGCCGCCATGGCGTATGTCATGTTGGTGTAGGTGCCGAGCCAGCCTGTGTCGTCGCTGATAGGGCGGACCGCCGCGATCAATGCGTAGTAGAGCACACCCCACCCGGTCGTCTGGGTGATGCAAAGCGCGGCGAGGCCACTGCGCGGTGCACCTTCCGCGGCCAGTGTGCGGGATATCGCCGGGGCGGGCATGGCCTAGTTCCCGATCAGCTCCGCATGAAGCTTCTGGACCCGGGCCCTAATATCGTCTCGGACAAGGCGCATCCGATCCATGCCTTCGATACCCCGTTCGGAGGGCTCGTCCGTATCCCAGACCTCAAGGCGTTTGCCCCCGGGGGCTTCGACTTTCGCTTCGTTGCCCAGGACGATCACGACGTCGACCGCGTCCAGGACCTCCTCGGTGACGGGCTTCGGGTGTTCGCCGGTGATATCGATGCCGAGCTCGGACAGGGACTCCACTGCCTGGGGATTGAGGGACTTACCGGGTTTGGTTCCCGCGGAGTAGACGGTGACGTCTCCACCGGCGAGCTGATTCATCAGTCCGGCGGCAAGCTGGGATTTGCCGCCGTTCTTGCTGCAGACGAACAGGACGCTGGGAGTCTTCGTGGTTTCAGTCATGCCTTGATTCTTCCTTCTCTGAGCTGGGGTCGTGGAGCAGTGATTCGGCCAGGCGCGCTGATCCGGTGCAGGAGCCCGGTGTTGTTTTCAGTTCTCAGCAGAGCGGCCGTGGGCCAGGCCGGTGGGGAATCCGACGAGGACCGGTTCGGGTGCTCCGCAGCAGCCTCCGGAAGTTTCGGCCACGAATCCTGCGGGGACGACGGCGGGGACGTCGCAGCTGGTGCCGATGTCCGAGGAGCAGACGCCGGTTTCGGGGAGTTCGAGCTGGACGGTGTCGGCGGCTTCCCGGTCCCCTGCCAGGGCGGCAGCGACGGAGCGGACCTGTTCGTAGCCGGTGGCGAGCAGGAAGGTGGGGGCCCGTCCGTAGGACTTCATGCCGACGATGTAGAAGTCCTGCTCGGGGTGGGCGAGCATCTTTGCGCCGTGGGGTTCGACAGTGCCGCAGGAATGGTATTCGGGGTCGATCAGCGGGCCGAGCTCTCGCGGGGCTTCCACGCCCGGGTCCAGTTCCAGCCGGAGTTCCCGGAGGATGTCCAGGTCGGGGCGGAACCCGGTGGCCGGGACCACGACGTCGGCCTCGAGGGTGCGGCCGTCCGTGGAGGTCAGGGATACGGCTGCGTCGGAGGCTGCGAGGGAGGCGATTCCGAAGCCGGTGTGGAGTTCCACGGCACCGGATTCGACGAGGCTGCGGAGCCGGCTGCCGAGCTGGCCCCGGGCGGCAAGCCCGTCGGCGTCGCCGCCGTAAACCTTGGCCGCGGAGGCGCCGCGGATCGCCCAGACGATCTTCGTCCCGGGCACCTGTGCTGCGAGCTCGGCGAGGTTCAGCAGGGTGTTGGCTGCCGAATGCCCGGCGCCGACAACAACTGCCGTGCGGCCCTCGAACGTCTCGCGGTCACGGCCCAGGACGTCCGGCAGCGGTGAGGAAATGTGGGTGGCCGCGGCGGCTTCGCCCACGGCGGGCAGCCCCGAGGTTCCGAGCGGGTTGCGGGTGGACCAGGTGCCGGAGGCGTCGATGACGGCTGCGGCCCGGTACTCGCGGACTTCTCCGTCGGCGTGTTCGACGCGGACGACGAA
>NZ_QAIQ01000151.1 GCF_003061105.1 Arthrobacter sp. HMWF013 | reverse complement strand
GGTTCCGCACAGGAACCGCCTATGCAAGGGATAGGCGCGGCCGGTTGGATGGGGGACATGACCAATCATGTTCCCCATCCCAACCATGACCGCGGCCTCGAATTTGATCTCTCCACGATGATGAGCCGCCGTTCGCTGGGCATGTTCTTCGGCGCAGGCGGCGCGGTTGCTGCCCTGGCGGCGTGCACGCCCGGCGGATCCGGCAGCACGGCCGGCACGACGACGTCGGCCGCCACCGGAAGTGCCACGGCTACCGGCACGTCGAGTGCCGCTGTCAGTGCGGCGGCGACGCCCTCCGCATCGCCCACGCTCACCCGGGCGATCGCCGAATGCGGCGTGGAGATTCCCGCGGAAACCGCGGGCCCGTACCCGGGTGACGGCTCGAACGGCCCCAATGTGCTGACGGCATCCGGAGTGGTACGGCAGGACATCACCACAAGCTTCGGGACAGGCAGCGCCCGGGCCGAGGGCGTGCCGCTGACCTTCACCCTGACCCTGCTCGACAACGCCAACGGGTGCGTTCCCCTTGCCGGGGCTGCGGTGTACGCCTGGCACTGCGACCGCGATGGGCGGTATTCCCTCTACGATTCCGGCCTGACCGGCGAGAACTACCTCCGCGGGGTCCAGGAGGCCGACGCGAACGGGCAGGTCACCTTCAGATCCATCTTCCCGGGCGCCTACCCGGGCCGCTGGCCGCACATCCACTTCGAGGTCTTCGAATCGATGAGCAACGCCACGGCTGCCGGGCAGGTGCTGGCGGTCTCGCAGATCGCCCTGACCCAGGCCGCCTGCGACGACGTCTACGGCAGTGCCGGTTACGAGGCCAGCGTCACCAACATGAAGCGGACCACCCTGCGGTCGGACAACGTCTTCGGCGACGACGGCGGGATCTACCAGTTGGCCACGATGACCGGTTCGGCCGGCACCGGGTACACGGCAGGGCTTAACGTGACCATCTAGACTCGGAACCATGCCTTCACCTTCCGCCGCAGACCACATCCAGGACCTTGGCGCATATGTCAGCGCGTCGCCGTCGAGCTTTCATGCCGCGCACGAAGCTGCCCGGCGCCTGGAAGCGGCCGGATTCACCGGGCTGGATGAACTGGAGCCATGGGACGGCGGGGCGGGACGGTTCTACATTGTCCGCGACGGCGCCCTGATCGCCTGGGTGGTCCCGGAAAACGCAGGGCGCACCACCGGGTTCAACATCCTGGGCGCGCACACTGACTCCCCGTCCTTCAAACTCAAACCAAAGCCCACCACCGGCGCACATGGCTGGCTGCAGGCCGGCGTCGAGGTGTACGGCGGTCCGCTGCTGAACTCCTGGCTGGACCGGGAGCTACTGCTGGCCGGCCGGCTGGTCATGCTGGACGGCACGCAGCACCTGACCGCCACCGGTCCCCTGCTCCGGTTCCCGCAACTGGCCATCCACCTGGACCGGAACGTGAATGACGGCCTCACGCTGGACAAGCAGCGGCACATGAACCCGGTGTGGGGATTGGGTAATCCTGCTGATTCCGATCTGCTGTCCGTGCTGGCTTCGCACGTCCCTGACGCAGCCGTTGATCCTGCCCTGATTGGCGGGTACGACGTCGTCATTGCGGACACGCAGGCGCCCGCGGTTTTCGGGGCCAATGGTGAGTTCTTCGCCTCCGGGCGGTTGGATAACCTTTCAGCGACCCACGCCGGGCTGGCGGCGCTGATCGCCGCTTCTTCTGTTTCGGGCGGCGCTGACGCGCCTATCGCCGTGCTGGCGGCGTTCGACCACGAGGAAATCGGGTCCAACTCCCGCTCGGGAGCCTGCGGCCCCATCCTCGAAGACGTGCTGGTCCGCATCTCCGACGGCCTTGGAGCAACGGTAAGCGAACGGCGGCGGGCGCTGGCGGCGTCGTTCTGTGTTTCCGCGGACGCCGGCCACGCGGTCCACCCCAACTACGCCGAACGGCACGATCCCGCCAACCACCCGGTCCTCAACGGCGGCCCGCTGCTCAAAATCAACGCCAACCAGCGGTATGCCACGGACGCTACGGGCGCGGCATTTTGGGCGAGGCTCAGTGCCGAGGCCAACGTGCCCTACCAGGAATTCGTATCCAACAACGGGGTTCCCTGCGGATCCACCATCGGGCCGCTGACGGCCACCCGGTTGGGAATCCGGACCGTGGATGTGGGTGTGCCGCTGCTGTCGATGCACTCTGCACGCGAACTTTGTGGCGTGCAGGACCCCGCGTTTCTGGCTAAGGTTGCCGAGCTGTTTTTTCGCACCGGAGCCTGACCGGCAGGCTTCACCGCCGCCCGCCCGCCGTGGATTTACGGGCATAAACAAGGCCCTATACCCTCATTGATTCTTTTGCCGGACATCCCCCATACCTAAAGAATTCACTTCCCGTTAATCCCTGTACTTACTTACAGGGGGTGGAAGCGCGCTGTAAAAGCGAGTACCGACTACTCGTGATAGCTCGTGATGCGGAACATAGGCTCTAATGCACGGCCAGAGTCAATGGCAAATGAGAGCTGGGGCCAGAGACCAGACCATGACCGGATGAAGCGTTGATGCCTCGCTCAGCTTCCAGGCTGGGTTAGGTGTTGACTCCACCCGCAAACGTCATGAAGTGGTGAGGTATTTGTCCATTTCCACCCAGCTCCCAATTACACTCCCGATGTTGGCATTCGAAGCCGTAAGGGCCTCGGTAAGTGTCGTCATCCCCACGCTGAACGAGGCGAAAAACATTCCGTGGGTTCTCCGCCGGATGCCCTCTTATGTGGACGAAATCGTGATCGTAGATGGCCGTTCAACGGATAACACCGTGGGAGTGGCACGCGCAATCCGCGAGGACGCCATCATCGTCAACGAAAAGCGCAAGGGAAAGGGCGTGGCCCTTCGCTCAGGTTTTGCAGCAGCCTCCGGAGACATCATCGTCATGTTGGACGCGGATGGCAGCATGGACCCCCAGGAGATCGGCTGGTTCGTCTCCCCGCTCCAGCATGACTACGACTTCGTCAAAGGCTCGCGTTATGTCACCGGGGGCGGATCCGAGGACCTGACCTGGTTGCGGAACGCCGGCAACAAGGCGCTGACCGGGTTGGCCAACACCGTGTTGCGCAGCGACTACTCCGACCTCTGCTACGGATACATAGCGTTCCGCAAGGAGTGCCTGGAGGTTCTGGAACTCGAATCGGACGGCTTTGAAATCGAAACGGAGCTGATTGTCCGGGCAGCCAGAGCGGGCCTCCGCATCGCCGAGGTTCCGAGCATTGAGCTTGACCGCATATCCGGAGCCTCGAATCTGCAGACGTTCCGTGACGGGTGGCGGGTCCTCAGCACCCTTGCACGCGAATGCACCGTCTGGGAGGCGCCCACTGCCGGTGCCCGTCCCGAGGCCCTGCGGCGCGTGAAGTATGCGTATGCAAATGTCAGGTTCCCGCGGACACCCACGGATCCGCAGAGCCTCCTGGCGCTGGCGGAAGGGCACTGACATGTTCATTCCCAGTGAGCCCCCAACTGTCTCGGTTGTCATATGCTGCTACACCCTGGAGCGCTGGGACCGGTTGCTTGACGTCATTGACTCGGTTCGAGCCCAGACGCTGGTCCCCCAGGAGGTCATTGTTGTGGTTGACCACAATGAGGACCTGTATGAGCGTCTTCGCTCCATTCTCGATGACGTGACCCTGGTCAGGAGCATGGGCCCTGTGGGGCTTTCCGGAGCCCGGAACACCGGGGTGGAGATTGCCAGTTCCGATATCCTGGCGTTCCTGGACGACGACGCCGAAGCGTCCCCGCAATGGCTCGAACGGCTCTTGGCATTTTATGACGACCCCGATGTGCTCGGTGTGGGCGGGCGCGTTGAACCGGTGTGGGAATACGGCCGCCCGTCGCACTTCGGCGAGGAACTCGACTGGATCGTGGGGTGCAGCCACCGCGGTCTGCCCAAGGTGGCGTCCGAAGTCCGGAATGTCATCGGCGCAAACATGTCCTTCCGGCTTGAAGTCCTCCGCCAGGTAGGTGGCTTCAACCTCGCCCTTGGCCGCCAAGGCTCAAAACCCCTGGGTTGCGAAGAGACCGAAATCTGTATCCGTTCCAGGATAGGTGCCCCCGGTTCACGGATCGTTTATGAGCCGGCGGCCCTGGTGCGCCACCACGTTCCCGCCCACCGGGGGACACTGCGCTACATGCTGTCCCGGTCCTGGTCCGAAGGAATTTCCAAGGCCCAGGTCAGTCAGGTGGTGGGCCACAAGCGGGCGCTTGGACCGGAACGCCGGTACGTGAAGAGCGTGCTGCCACGGGCTGTCCTGGCGGGACTTATCGACTGGGGCACCGGAAACAACCCCCGGGGCCTGGGCCGTGCAGGCTCCGTTATCGCCGTATTGGCTTTCACATCCGCCGGCTACTTGCGCGGGCGCCGGCTCGCGCACGTCTCCACGACCCAGCTCAGCAGGACTGCCCACCAAGGTTCACCTTGGAGGGAAGTCCAGTGAGTGAACTGTCGGCACCGTTGAGCTGCCGACAGTCGCCGCGCACAGGCGGTTGAAACTGCACCATGACGCGGCATCAACAAGGAGGGGAAAAACGTCATGCCAACCTACAACGAACGGGCCCGGTTGCTGGTGCGCGGGACTCCCTGGCCTGAAGTAGGGAGGGGAGCCGGCCGTCCGGCCGGTCCTCGCCTACGCGGGTCGTGGAAGCTGCGGCTTAATGCACTGCTGACAGCGCTGTTGCTGACCCTGGGCCTCCTGATGGTGCCCGGTGCGGCGTCGGCTGCCCCGGGGGATGTCGGGGTTGAGGGTCCGTCGCATTCGGGGACTGGGTCACCGACCGGCACAAAGCGCGCAACGAGTGCGTTGTGGTTCAATGACGGGTCCTGGTGGGGGAACCTGTGGGACACCGCCAGCTCGGATTTCCATATCTTCC
>NZ_QAIQ01000150.1 GCF_003061105.1 Arthrobacter sp. HMWF013 | reverse complement strand
CCCCGTAGCCCACGCCCTGCATCATGCCGGACAGGTGCGAGGCCGTGTGCCCGTCGCGGGTCCGCAGCATGATCATGGTCAATGCCACGGCAGTGAGGCTTCCCTGCCCCAGCCCCAGCAGCCCGGTCCACACCCAGATGAGATCGAGCGGGCCGAAGATGCTGAGGGCAAAGCCGCTGCCGGTCATCAGCGCCACCACAGCGTTGATGCCCCGCTGGTCCCAGAGTTTCGCGGCGAGGGCCGGGGCGAACAGGGAACCCAGCATCTGCAGCACGATGCAAACGGACACCATCACTCCCGCGGTGCCGCCGTCCACGCCGCGTTCCCGCAGGATCGGAGCGAGCCAGGCAAACACGCTGAAGGACATCATGGCCTGCAGCAGCATGAAGATCGTGACCTGCCACGCCACCGCCGATCGCCAGACGTTGAGGCCGTCTTTGACGGCCCCGCTCTGGGCCGGGTGCCCGGCCAGCGCCACGGGCAGGAAGAGAAAAAGTACGACGGCGGCGGGCAACGCCCAGAACCACAGCGCCGCAGTCCACTCCCCCGTTGCCGTGAACACGGGGTAGGTGAACCCGGCTCCGAGCGCGGCGGAGGCGCAGATCGCGGTGGTGTACAGCCCGCCCATCAGCCCAGCCGGTGCGGGAAGTCACGCTTCACCAGCCCCGGAAGCAGGACGTTGCAGAGCGCGATCGCAGCTCCGCAAGCCGCCGTACCCACCAGCAGTGCAGGGAGATGCCCCGCTCCCGGCAGCAGCCCACCGGCGTCAGCGGGCCGCAGCAGCAATCCTCCTGTCAGGACAGTCATCGCGCCGAGCAGCACCCGCTCAGGACCAAAACGCCTTGACAGGACCGGAGCCAGCGGAGCAAAGATGCCCAGGAGGGTGACCGGCACCGTCGTGAGCACTACGACGGCCCAGCCCGGCAGGCCGGCGTCGGCCATGATCTCCGGAAGGACTGCGGCGAAACTGGAAAAAACCGTGCGGAGGTTCAGGCCGATGAGCACCAGGCAGAGGCCCAGGTAGGCCAGTGCGCGCCTGTTGTTCACCGGCGGCGCAGGTGCCGCGTCGGCAGACGCCTGGACGTTCGTCGTGGCGTCGACCTGGAAATCCTGCCCGTCGGTGGGCTTCGCTGTTGTCACCTGACCCATTGTGTCAGTCCCCTCCTGCATCCTCGCCCCGGACGTTTATCCACATACGCAACTGCTGGGCTGGCTGCCGGCTGGTGGGTTCTGCGCCAGCGGAGTGGGGGTGATCATGCTGTTAACGTGCGACTGGCTCTTCGGCTGAACCCGCTTCGCTCTGCCTTTCAGGCGCCGGCAGGGCGTCCCTTATTCTGGAAGGGATGAGCGAATCCCCAGAATCCCCCCAGCCTCCGCATGTCCCGCGCCCGGTGACGCCCGGAACCCAGGCATCGTTTGGCACCTATGGCGGCAGGCCCGTGAGCTTTGTGCGCCGCGGTACCCGTCTGCAGGGACGGCGGCAAACGGCGTGGGAAGAGCACTCGGAGCGGTGGGCCCTGGATGTGCCCCGGCACGTCGCCAACACCTCGGTCCACCCTGACTATACGTTCGACGCCGAGGCAGAATTCGGCCGCACGGCGCCGCTGATCGTCGAGATCGGGTCAGGGCTGGGCGACGCGATCTGCCATGCCGCCGAACAGAATCCGGACACGGATTTCCTGGCCGTGGAGGTCTACACCCCGGGCCTGGCGAACACCATCATCAAGATCAACAGCCGCGGCCTGGGCAATGTGAGGGTTGTGGAGGCCAACGCCCCTGAAGTCCTCGCCACCATGCTCCCGGCCGGATCGGTCAGCGAATTGTGGATCTTCTTTCCCGATCCCTGGCACAAGTCACGGCACCACAAACGCCGGCTCATCCAGCCGGAGTTTGCCCAGCTCGCCGCCCGGGCACTCAGGCCGGGCGGTCTCTGGCGGATTGCCACTGACTGGTCCAACTATGCCGTCCATGTCCGCGACGTCCTGGCGGATTCGGAGGACTTCGAAAACCTTCACACCGGCGAACGCCATGGCCCGGAAAGCCCCCTCACGCAGGTCTGGCAGTCCGGCGTCGAGTCCCTGGTGGGCGGTGCGCCCGTCCGCGAGGGCCGGGCGCCCGTCAGCACGGAGCACACCGGCCCCAACGAGGGCGTGGATGAAACCGGCGGCTGGGCGCCACGCTTCGAGGGCCGGATCCGCACCAGCTTCGAAGCCAAAGCCCACGAGGCGGGCCGGCTGATTTTCGACCTCTGCTACCGCCGGCGCTGACCGGAACCCGCGTCAGGCAACGCTGATGGAAGCCACAATCTCCTTGAGCATGCCCAACCGCGGCTCGATCTCCGGGTTCACATAGGGCCAGATCACGAGGACCCCTATGAAGCGGTTGTTCTCCCAGACGCCCACAGGGGCCGCAATCCGGGCGTCGCCCGCGTGGTCGGTGAAGCCCACCACGACGGCGTACGACGCTTTGCCGGGGAGGTTTAGTTCGCCTTCAGTCAGGATGGTCCCGCTGCGTTCCTCGATATAGAACTCGGACATCAGGTGCGCCCAGCCGTTGGCCTGTGGCGCGTCGGTGACCGAGGTGTCATCCTTGACGACCGTTACCAGGATTCCTCCCAGCAGGGCGTACTGCTCGCTGTTGGGTCCGGCTGCGGAGTCCTCCATGACCTGGGTGTGTTCGGGAAAGTCTGCCGTGTATCCCAAGGGGGATTCGATGTGCACTGACATGGTTGCTCCTTAGCAGTAAGTCTTTGGTGGGGCTGGCTGACGTTGGTGCCGGAAGTTGCTCCGGGAGGGGGTCAGAGCCTTTCGAGCTTGGTGTCGTTGGCGACCTTCACGTAGGTGGACACGTTGGTGGTGGCCTGGTTCTCGGTCTTGAACTCCACGTCCACCACCTTGCTGCTGAAGCCGGCCGTGTTGGATGCCGTAGCCACGCTGTTGATCTGCACTGTGGCAGAGCCGGCTTCGTAGAGCTTGGCGGCGTCAGCAGCGGCGCCTGCGTCATTTCCGAGCGCCACGTTCCGCATGTAGCTGTCAACGAGGGGCTTGTTCTCCGTGTTGTAGTCCACCTCGATCTTCACACTGCTCTGCGTGCCGACGGTGACCTCAGAGTCCATCGTGTACGGCTTGACCTCAGGCCCGACAGACACGCCTGTCGCCACGGTGCCGTCCATGGACAGCGAAACCTTTTCGAGGTTGCTGTCCTTGTCGAAGCTCATCTCCACGCCGCCCTTGCCCGAAGCCTCAAAGACCTGGCCGTCGAGGTTCAGTTTGCCCTTAGCGGACACTTCTGCACTGGCAGTGGCGGAGCCATCCGTCATATTCCGCTCGTAGGCGAGGTCCAGTTGAGCGGAGCCGGAGGCAGGCCCGCCTTCGCCCTCTGCCTTGAAGCTCAGCGTTCCCTTGAGTTTGTCATCCTGGCCGGTGGAGCCGTTGTCCTTCGCGGCGTCGTTGACCGTGTCCATGATGTAGCCCGGCGTATTGCCCAAAGCATCCTTGACCTCGCCGGCACTGTCCGGCGGAAGGTCGCTGTACATCTGTTCGCGGGCCGCCATGGCTTCTTCAACACTGCCGAATTCGTACTCGCGGGAAGCTTCGCCGGACAGTGTGATTCCAGCCGTGCCGGTGGGGTCGTTGACACCCAGCCCCAGGTTTCCGTGGACCTTCAGGGTGGCTGAGCCATCGGCGTTCTCCACCAACTTGGTACCAACCCCTGCATCGCCGTGGGCCCAGGCAACACGGAGGTCGAGGGTCGCCTTGCTCGTCTCCGTCAGGACGGGGGTGTCCTCCGCCATGAGTTCACGGAGGTGCTGTGCGGCCTGGTCCTGGGCGGCCTCCGGGATCCCGCCGTCCATGTCCATGAGGTCATCGGCGAAGGGACCGTCCTCACCTTCGCCTTCGATCAGGTACTGGCGGTCCTCCTCGGACAGGCCGGCCCACCACTTGGCCTGTTCCTCCGGGGTGGCCTTGAGGTTATCCTTGACGCTCTGTTCCAGCTCCTGCCGGTGGGCTTCGGCCGCGGCGGCCTGCTGTGCCATTCCTTCGAGCCAGGACAAACCTTTATTGCCCAGGTCCACAAATTTACCCAGGACGCTGGTGGATCCGCCGCCCCCGGACTTGTCCGAGGCCTTTTCCTGCTCATCGGCATGCTGGAGGAGCAGCATGGAGTTGTGGCGGAGACTGGACACCACGCGTTCCAGGCTGGGGCGGTAGCTTCCGTTCCAGTCCTGGCGGAAACGCGCCCCATCGGCCCCTCTCCACGGCGCGGACTGTATCTGGCCCTGCAGGGAGCTGGCCCGGCTGCTGAGCAGCGTAGCTGCCGTGTCAACAGCCTTGGCCAGCTCGCGCAGCTGGCTCGTATCCGCGCCGTAAAAAGTCATCGTGTCTCCCCCGGAGATTCATAGGTGTTCAAGGTCTATCGCCGAACATATCGTCGCACGGTGGCCGGCGGCCCGCGATGGGGAACACTGCCCATGCCCACGTTTGCCTCTGCGCCATTCCGTGCCGGCTCCGGTCTGTTCGATGCGGGCTCCACGTGGGACGATGGTGGCTCGCACGGGCACACAATCCGCGCGTCCACGAACAGGCACAAAGGAAACCCGCCATCAAAAGAGAACTGAAGCAGGCCGCGGACGCGGCGGAGGGCATCACCAACTCCCGCACCTTGGAGTTGTTGGCACGGGCGGGATTCGCGGCGAGCGGCGTCCTGCACTTTTTGGTGGGGGCCATCGCCATCCGTCTCGCCATGGGCGGATCGGGGAACGCCGATTTCAGTGGGGCTGTCTCCGAGCTTGCCAGCCAGCCTGCCGGGCCGTTCCTTCTGTGGGCCAGCTTCGCGGCCTGCGTGGCCCTGGCCCTTTGGCAGGCCAGCGACGCGATCTTCGATTACAACCGGCTGCCCACCAAGGAAAAAGCGGGCAAGAAGGCCAAAGCTGCAGCCCAGGCACTGGTGTTCGCCGGACTGGCCCTCACCCTGGTCAGCTTCGCCATGGGCACCGGCTCCGGCGGGGATAACCGTCAATCCGCGAGCGACCTGACGGCGAACGTTATCAAAGCCCCGGGCGGCGTGGCATTGCTGGTCCTGATCGGCGTGGGCATCGCCGTCACCGGGGTCATCTACGCCGTGCGGGGCTTCAGGAAGTCCTTCGAGAAGAACCTGACGATGCCAGCCTCCCCCAAAGCGCGCACTGCCGTGACCGTCCTGGGAGTGGCCGGCTATGTCGCCAAGGGCATCGTCCTGCTGCTGACCGGCCTGCTGATTGCCATTGCCACGCTTCGCGCCCATCCGGAGGAGTCCACCGGCCTGGACGGAGGCCTCCGGGCGCTCCGCGACCAACCGTTCGGGCCTTACCTGCTCGCCGCTGTTGGTGCAGGACTGATCTGCTACGGGCTGTTCATGATGGTGCGGGCGCGCCTGGCCAACATGAACAAGTAACCCGGGGCCACACCAGAGGCCGGGGCTTCACTGTCCCGGCGTCCGGGCGGCGCGGGCGCACGGCGGTTCAGGGAACCGTGATGACAGCGACTGCTTTCTGCCCCTCGTCCCGGAGTTCCACACTGGCAATGCTCGCAAGCTGCACCGGAGTGGCCCCGGTGACCCTGATCCGGCCGCTCGGCGTAGCGGTCCAGGCGCAGGCGCGGTCCTCCCCGCCGTCGCGGTCGCGGACCCACAGCGAGTAGGTTCCGTCCAAGGGCATGCTGCTTCCGTTCACGGCCAGCTCCGTCCCCCACGTTTTCCGAGCCAGATCGACGCTGAAGCGCAGGCCGCTTTCGGCCTGCACCGAGTAGCTGGCGTCCGGCTGCGGCGGCCGGTTCAGGAGCGGGGCCACGCCAATTCCCAAGGCGAGGCAAGCGGCGGCGACGGCACCCACCAGAGCCGTCCACCGGCGTCGAACTTTACGACGGCGGGCGGCCAGTTCGTCAAGCACCCTGCGCGGCACGGATCCACCCGGTTCGATGGGTGCGGCGGGGCGCATGCCTCCGGTCAGGGCCACGGCGTCCGGCACCGGAAGCGCGTCCAGCAGGGCAGGCAGGCGCTCCAGCCCGGCAAGTTCTTCCTGGCAGTCGGCACACTCCTGAAGATGTTCTTCGAAGCGGCGCAGGTCAGCGGCGTCGAGCCCGCCGAGAACGTAGGCGCCCAGCAGCTGATGCAGATCCGGGGCGTTCACCGTTCCACCCCCATTTCGTCCAGAATCGTCCGCAGCGCCCGGACGGCGTAGTACGCCCGGGACTTCACGGTTCCGGCAGGGACGTTCAGCTGCACCGCGGCCTCGTTCACGGTGAAGCGGCGGTAGTGGAGGGCCACGAGGACGTCGCGGTGTTCGGTGCTGAGCCGGAGCAGCGCTTCCTCCATCAGGACGCGGTTGAGCAGTTCGTCCACGCGTTCGACGGCGTCCGCCGGGTCAAGGAACTCCCTCCCCAGGGCCTCGGCCGGGCGTCGCTGGGCCTTCCGGTAGTTGTCGATCATGATGTTCCGCGCGGTCCTGAACAGGTAGCTGCGCAGGCTTCCGGTGATGTCCGGGGCCTGCTGCCAGACGCGGAGCACGGTCTCCTGGACCACGTCCTCGGCCAGCTGCGGGTCACGGGACGCGCTGAGGACGAAGCGGCGCAGGGCGGGGCCGTGCTCGCGGTAGATCGCGGCCACCACGTCCTCGTCCAGCGGCATGACCGCCCCTCCCGTTCCCACTCATCACCGCCGGCCCCAAAGCAACACTGTCCGGGGGCCAGCGCATCCCTGCCGATACAAACGTCTGCGCAGGGAAAACGGTTCACTGTGAACCATTGTTCTCCCGCACGCGTCGTATCGGTTAGCGTCCGGTGATCCGACGCCGGGCACGAGCCAAGGAGTGTTTACGTGAAAAAGCATCTGGGCATCGGACTTGCTGCGCTGGCCCTTGCGGCCGCGCTTTCCGGCTGCGGCGGCAGCCCGGGAACCACCACAACGAGCTCCGCGGCCACCTCCGCCTCGCCCACAACGGGTGCGTCGGCATCCGCCACGCCCGGCTCCGCGTCGCCCACTGCGGCAGCCGCCGTCGACCTCAAAACGGCATCTTCAAGCGCCGGCACCATCGTGGTTGACGCCGCCGGGATGAGCGTCTATTACTTCACCAAGGACGTGAAGGATTCGGGCACCAGCGCCTGCACGGCAGCGTGCCTGACCGCCTGGCCGCCGGTCCTGACCACCGCGGCAGCGCCCACCGCTGAAGGCGTCACCGGAATGCTGGGCACCATCACGACGCCGGACGGGGCGAAGCAGGTGACCCTTAACGGCCTGCCGCTCTACTACTTCGCCCAGGACAAAAATCCGGGCGACATCCTCGGGCAGGGCGTGAACAGCGTCTGGTACCTGGCGGGCCCAACCGGCGACATGATCCGGACGGCCGCATCAGGATACTGAGGCGTGCTTTCACGCCCTGGCTGGGCGCATTGACCCGCCGCTGAGGCGCCCTCCTGAGCCTGCTGTCCTGCGGGCGGGCTTACTCCCGCTGACTTCCGGCGCAGGCTGCCGCCGCTGGCTATTCGCCGGGCGCCGGCGAAGCGGGCGGGGTGACCGGAAGCGGCAGTAAGGGCTGCTGGCCCGGGAGGCTGGGCGCCGCCTCGTCCAGCGGGCCGCCGTTGACGGGCCCGCCGTTGAGGGGTCCGCCGTGTCCCGGCGTAACGGCGCCCGGGGCGTCGGCGCCCGGTACCAGGTTTCCCGGTCCCAGGTTGTCCGGCAGGGTGATCCCCGACGGCGGAACAGTCCCCGGCGTCGCCGTCGCTGGAGCTGCCGGCCCGCCCTTGGCGGTACCGGGTTCAGGCGAGGTCGCAGGCCCGGCGTCTGGCCCGGAGACCGCGGGTGCGCCGGGGACCGGCGCAGTTGCGGTACCGCCCGGCTGAGTGGGACCGGTCGACGGCGTCTGGCCGGCCTTGTCCGATGATGCTCCGCCCGTCCCGGACACGAAGGACGTGACGGCATAGTTCAGTGCGCCGATGGTATCGCGGATGCCCTGATCGGACGCCACGGCAACCGCTCCGCCCGCTGCCAGCGACACGGCCACGGAGAGGGTGGTCAGGGTGATCCGTCGCTTGGCCCGGCGCCGGGCGGCAAGCTCGTCAACCGGAACCGCCGCGGGGGCATCAGCCCGAACAGCGGCAGCGTCTCCGGGAGCCGGAACAGCAGCGCCAGCGATCGTGGGCATGGCGTCAGTCCGGGCGACCGCCGCCACAGCAGCCAGCCTCCGGGGTGCGCGCCCTGCCGGGACCATCAGTGAGGCGACCGCTTCGGAGGGGACGGGCTGTCCCGCCGACAGGGAGCGGAGCTCAAGCAGGGCAGTGCGGAGGCCGCCGTCGTCGTCCATCCCGGCGTCTCGCAGCAGCCGGTCAACGGCCGCGCCGTCCTGGAAGCCGCCGCCCTGGAAGCCGGCGTCGGAGCCTGCAGCGCTGCCGGGGCCGGCAGTGTTGCTCGGGGAGCCTGCGGTGTCACTCATGATGTGCCTGGTTTCGTCGTAGCGTCTGGTCCTTGAGATTTTGCAGCGCCCGGCGCTGCAACTGCTTGATGGCGCCTTGGGACTTGCCCATGATGCCGGCCACCTGCTCGATGGACAGGTCAGCCACCACCCGCAGCGCCAGGACTTCACGGTGGTCGTCGGCGAGGCCGTCAAGCAGGGCCGCTGCTCCCCCGTGCTGCCCCACCACGTGGTCTTCGGCGGACGCGGTACTCCGGGCGTCGTGCAGGGGGTCGTAGGGCGAAAAGTCCGGGCGTCGTTCCACCCGCCGGTAGTGGTCCACCATCCGCGCATGGGCGATGGAAAAGAGCAGCGACTTGGCGCCGGGCAAGCCGCCCGTCAGGTCACCGATCTTGGGGAAGAAGGCCAGGAACACGTCCTGGGTGACAGCCTCGGGATCATCCACGCCGCGCGCCCGGAGGTAGCCAAGGACGGCGCCGGAGTAGGCACGGTAGGCAGCGCTGAACAGCACAGCCGGATCAGATTCGGCTGTGCCTTCCAATATCCGGATGTCTTCGTCGGCCAAGGTGTCAGTCACCGGCGGCTCCTCCATCCCGGGCAGCGGACGCGCTCATCCCGGTCTCCGGCGCGGCGTGTTCCGCTGCTGTGGGTCTGCTGGCTGGCGGCCATGTGGACTGCGGGATCCGGTCCATGGAGCCGGATTACCGCAGTCCACACTAGCTGGGCAGGTGTCAGCGGGCCGAAACGTCAGGCACGTCGACGCCGGGGACGGCGGGTACAGCCGGCACGGCAGGAACAGCGGGAACAACGGGGACGGCCGGTACGCCATCAACACTGGGAACTGCGGGAACGGCCGGAACTGCGGGCAGCGTGGGAGCGTCGGCTTCGAC
>NZ_QAIQ01000149.1 GCF_003061105.1 Arthrobacter sp. HMWF013 | reverse complement strand
CTGGGTGATGTGAAGACATTGTCGGTGGAGAAGCCGGCTGGTGCACTGCCTGGCGACTTCAACCTCAACGGCATCGCCTCCGCCAAGGACGGCGACGTCCTGATTGTGGCACACTCGGCCAACAGCAAGCTGTACACCGTCAATCCGAAGAGGGGTACGAGCGCCGAGATCAAGGGGCTCGATCTGCCCAACGTGGATGGCATCGTGGTCAGGGGAAACCAGCTGTGGGCTGTTCAGAACCTCATTAACCAGGTCAGCCGCATCCGGCTGTCCGGTGACCTTTCCTCGGGCCGGGTACTGGACGTCATCAAGAGCGACGAGTTCAACGTTCCCACCACTGCTGCGCTGTTCGGGAACACCCTGGCCGTGGTGAATGCCCAGTTCATGGTCCAGGACGACAAGAAGTTTGAGGTCGTCCTGGTGCGCGCCCGCGGTTAGGCGCAAGGCTGCCAGCACGGGAAACGGCTCTGCCCCGCATCAGATGCGGGGCAGAGCCGTCAGTGCGGGCCGGGCCCGTCCGAACCTGGATAGCGGGCCCGTCCGAACCTGGAAAGCGGGACAGGCCTACAGGTCAGTGCTGGCCGAGGTTTCCGCCCAGCGGCGGAATGTTCCCTGAGACCGTGCCATCCTCGCGGCGCTGGGCAGCGCTGCGGGTTTCGCCCTCAGCGGTTTCGTCGGATTCGCCCTCGAAGTCCACCAGGCCGTTGGTCTGGTCGAACGGGTGCCCTGGGGAACGCTCGCCACCGCCCACGGAGCTGGCAACCGAGCCCGTTCCGGCGCCGGCCGCCGTCGTGGTTCCCGATACCGAATCGGAGGGGACGCGCCGAATCGGTGTTGGCTCGTCCACGACTGGTGTCACCGGGGTGGCGGTGACGTCCCGGGTCTCGTGAGCGTCCTTGTTGCTTCCGCTCATGGCTGCTGCGGCACCGGCGGCTGCGGCGACTCCGGCTGCTGCTGCCACCTTGCCGGAGAAGCCGGCTTTGCCCGAATCGCCGCGTGATGCCGCGGCATCCTCCACGCCGGGGGTGCCCACCGTGGCGCCCTCGTTCAGGGACCCGCGCCATGCGCCGCTCGCGTAGCCGGCGTCCTCGATGAACTCCTTGAACCGCTTCAGGTCGGCCTCGGCCTGGCGGTCAACAACGTTCAGCTTGTCGCCGACCTTCTCGATAATGCCTTCGGGATCGTATTCGAGGCTGAGCCGGATGGAGGTCTGGCCTCCGCCCACATCCTCGAACTCGACGGCACCGGCGTTGGTGGCGCCTTCGGTGGCGGCCCAGGCAACTTTGCGGTCCGGGACCTGCTCCAGAATCGTGGCGGTCCACTGCCGGCGGACACCGGCGATTTCCGCCACCCATTCAAGCTGGTCATCGCTTGTCTGCTTGACGCTCTTCACCCCGCCCATGAAGTGGGGAAACTCTTCGAACTGGGTCCACTGGTTGTAGGCCGTGCTCACCGGCACGTTCACCAGAATGCGCTTTTCCACCTTCGTGCTCATAGCGGTCTCCTTTAAGTCGAACCGGATCTGATGAGGGAATCAATTATTCATCAGCATGCTTAGCATATCGTCCGGTTCGAGCTCATGGCCAGCCTCAAGTGACCACTTTCCTGAGCCCGGATGGCTGGTGAGCCTCAGCCGGCGGTCCCTTGTGGCTCGTCCGGGTCGGCGCCTTCGGCAGGTTCCTGCGAATGTACGCGGAGGTCGGTGGGGTCCGCGGCTTCGTCCCCCTCGGCCGGAGCTTCGGCGTGAATGCGTTGCGACGTTCCTGGTTTTTCCTTCATGACAACTGCTCCCGTGGTGTGGCGATTTCCCCCTAGATCATCATTCAGCGCCCGTGCTGACGGGGTGTCAAGGTCCTTCATGCGGCCTCTGGCCGCGGGAACGGTTCTGTGCTGGACTGGGGAGGCACTGTGCCGCTTCACCAACAAAAGCTCTTTGGCCAGCCGGCCCTGCCGGCTGTTTTGGGAAGGAATCTCTCATGGCAACGCACAAAATCGGGTACTTCGTGGGGAGCCTGGCCACCGGCTCCATCAACCGAACGCTCGCCACCGCCCTGATCAAACTGGCCCCGGAGAACCTCGAGTTCACCGAGATCCCCATCAAGGACCTGCCGCTCTACAGTTACGACTACGACGCCGATTTCCCGCCGGCAGGGCGCGCCCTCAAGGAAGCCATCGAAGGCTCGGACGGCATCCTGTTTGTGTCCCCCGAGTACAACCGTTCCATCCCCGGAGCCCTGAAGAACGCCATCGACTGGGGCTCACGGCCATGGGGCACCAACTCCTTCGCGCGCAAGCCCACCGGCATCATCGGCGCTTCGCCGGGCGGCATCGGGACTGCGGTGATGCAGTCCTCCATGCGCAGCGTGCTCAGCTTCCTGGACGCCCCCCAACTGAACGCCCCGGAAGTCTATATTCAGTTCAAGCCGGAGGTCTTCGGCCAGGACGGCGAGATCAAGGACGAATCCACCGCCAAGTTCCTGCGGCACTACATGGACGAGTACGGCGCCTTCGTGGAGCGTGTGCTGGCAGCCAATGCACCGGGCCACATCGGTGACCTGGAGCCTGATCCGGACAAGCTTTCACGGTAGGCCCGCCGCACTGACGCCGGGTCAGTCCAGGGGCAGGGTGACCGTTACCGTGGTGCCCTGCCCTGGTTCTGAACGGATGTCGATGGTGCCGCCGGCGTCATGGACGGCTACGGACATCAGCCGCAGGCCGTAACCGTGGTGCCGCCCGCTGACGGCGAGCCGGCTGTCAAAGCCCGTGCCGTCGTCGGACACTACCAGCCGTACGCCGTGGCCCACGGCGGTGAGCTGGAGGCTGAGTTCGGAGGCGTCCGAGTATTTGTACGCGTTACTGAGGGCCTCGCGGGCCGACTGGTAGAGCAACGACGCGCAGTCCGCCGGGATCTCTATGCCCCAGTGCGGAGTATCCCAGCGGACTGCTGTGCCTTGCTGACGGAGGGGACCGGTAAGCCTGTCGATGCAGCCGGCGAGCCCCAGGCTGTGGAAATCGAGCGGGTGGTGATCGGTGATCACGCCTCCCTCTGCGACTACCTCATCCATAGCTGATTGGTTTCCCATGACCCGACCTGCTTCCCCGCCATCATTTGTGGTGATGTGTCCAGAGTGAACCCGGAACTGCATGGGTGGCCAAGGGTTGGCGCAAGATCGCATCAATTTTGTTCCCCAGAATAATCAGCAGGATCAGGAGCCATCCGATCCGGCCGCTGGTAGCGTAGTTGCCCACCAAATGAAGGAGGGGCCATGACCATCAACTCACCCGAATCCCTGCCCGATGACGACGCGCAGGACACTGATGTGAAGGAGACGGCGGGGAAAGGCGCCGAAGGCAAGGACGACGACGGCGTCCCCACCAGTGCGGACGGCGTGGGCCTGGGTGCCACCCATGAACCGAACACGTTCGAACCCGAAGAGGACCCGGAAGCTGCCGACGAGGACTGACCGGGGTGCTGCGGGGCCGCCCGCACGCATGCTGCTTCGCGTTGATTTTGCGCGCCCGTCTTGACAGAAGCTTGTTGGTTTAGTGCCGGAATTCTGCTGTTGCTTTGCGTTCTCGTTGGAAGACTCGCAATCAATAGCTAGTTGATAACTTCCGGCGGGGGATATGGGAATACTTTGTGCTGAATCGCAGGGCCCTTGGAATAAAAGGGCCGGGGCGATCCGGTGATTACTGTCCTGATTCCTGCCCATAATGAAGCAGCCGGTATCGGCGAAACACTCATATCGCTTAGAGGACAGTCCTTGGTGCCCGACAGGATTATTGTCGTGGCGGACAACTGCACGGACGCAACGGCGCAGATTGCACTGGACGGCGGCGCTGAAGTGGTTTCCACGGCCGGAAATACCCATAAGAAGGCCGGGGCACTCAATCAGGTGCTGGCCACCCTTCTTCCGGAAGCCGCGCCCGAAGACCTCATCCTCGTCCAGGACGCCGATTCCCAGCTGTCCCCTGATTTCATCGAGCGTGCCGTTGGCCACCTCCAGGCAGACCGGCGCCTCGGTGCCGTGGGCGGGGTTTTCCGCGGCGGTGACGGCGGGGGTTTTGTGGGCCACCTGCAGCGGAATGAATACGCCCGTTACGCCCGGGACGTCCGGCGGCTCAAAGGTAAATGCCTGGTGGTTACCGGCACAGCCGCGCTGTTCAGGGTGCGGACCCTCCGCGACGTTGTTGCCGGGCGGCTGGATGGGACCCTGCCCGCCGGAAATGGTCGCGGGGGCGTGTACGACACCTCGGTCCTGACGGAGGACAACGAGCTGTCTTTCGCCCTGCTGACACTTCACTACCGGATCAAGTCACCGGTGGACTGCACCCTGGTCACCGAGGTGATGCCCACCTGGCGCGAGCTTTGGGCGCAGCGCCTGAGGTGGAAGAGGGGTGCCGTGGAGAACTGCGTCCAGTATGGCTGGACGCGCGTGACCCGGCCGTACTGGGGCCGGCAGGCCCTGTCCGTGCTGGGTCTGCTGGTGAGCGTGGCCTATGTGAGTACGATCGCGCTTGCACTGGGCACGGGGGCAGGGCTGCACATGCAGCCGTTCTGGCTTGCCGTGACCGGTGTCTTCGTGATCGAACGCGTGGTGACAGTGCGGCTTCGTGGATGGAAGTACATGCTTGCCGCCGCCACCATGTACGAGCTGGTGATCGACCTGTTCCTGCAGGTGGTCCACACGAAGGCCTACGCAGATGCAGCCTTCAACAACAAGAAAGCCTGGTAACACCTATGTATGACAACCCAGCAGCCCCTATGGCAGCCGGAATCGGTTCCGGAACCCTCGCCATGACGGGCGCCGGTGACTTCTTTTGGGTCGGACTGGCAGCTTTCGCCATGGTGGCACTCGGCATGGCCGTCAAGCGGATCGTTCCGGTCCGTGGCGGGAACTCCTAACCAAGGCAAACCCGGGCACGGTGTCCGGGAGCGCAACAAACGCAGGGCAGCCAACCGGCCACCCTGCGTTTTTTGCTGTCCCCGGGACTGCCTCCTCGGAAGGGCGCGTTATGTGCTGACGCTCACCACGCTGGAGCATCCGGCCAGATCGCAGACTTTGTAGGCGGTGGTAGTGCCGCCCTTGAAGGCGTTGACGTAGCTGCCTGTATTGGCAACGGTTTTCTGGATCCCATTGATCCAGAGCGTCACGCTGCCCCCGGTGGCGCCCGCCCATTTGAGCGTGGTGCGGTTCAGGCCCTTGATTTTGGCGTTGGACGCCGTGAGGGATATCGCGGCTACCGGCGCAGGGGGCTGGACCGAAGCGGCGGGGGCGAAACTGAAGTCGCGGACCACCACCGATTCCGGCTTCACGTGGGCAGGATCCCCGCCTCCTCCGCCGGTCACCCACAGGTTGAAGTGCACCTTCTCGCCGGCCGGCACGGGAACTGTGGAGCCTTCCAGCACGGTGCGCTTCAGGAGTGTTCCTACAAAGCCTTCACCGGCGTAGGTCTCGAAGGTCAGCCGGCCCGGTTCCCAGACCATCCGGTGTGTGGTGATGGGGCTGGAGGTCACGTCAAAAGTCACGGTGTTGTTTCCCTGGCCTGGCGGTTTGCCGGCATCGAACCAGTAGCCGTGGCCCTGGCTGACGGGCCAGGATGCGCCATAGGCTGCACCTCCTCCCCACGCCGATGCCTCGCAGAGATCGATCTCGTTGTATCCCGGTTCAGCCAGGGGATCGTAGGTGAACAGGCAGCCCCACACCACTTCCTTCTGCAGTATGCTCAGGTTTTTCTCAACCGTGGTGCTGTACGTTCCGTAGCCGAAGCCCTGGCGGGTGGACTGGAACTCGGCTCCCACGGGCGCCTCGCCGGTGGGGTTGGTCAGTCTGAGCGCCACATAGCCGCTGGCGTCCGGACTGCTGACATTGGCAGCATCAAAGGCCTTGTTGTACTGCGGGGCTCCGCCCCAAAAGCGCTTCTCCCAGTTGAAGCCCTTCCATGTAAAGCTTCCAGCGGGGCCGGGGTCCTGGTTCAGCGGCGTGGTGTCCGCGGCCTGGGTGGCAGGCACGATTGCCAGCACCGCAAGGGTGGTTGCCGCAAGGACCGCGAGCGGCCTGATGATGCGGACGGGAGGTGAGACTGAAAAGCGAAAAGAAGCCATGTGATGCCCCTTGCGTGTTGCTCCCAGCGAGCATGTTATTGCGCCCCCATTGAGCACAGGTTGATCATCAGTCACAACAGCCCCACGGCGCAATAGCCCGTATACATGGATTTTTCCGCGACCTATTCTCAAGAAATACGCAATTCTGGCGAAAGCTCAAGAATTACGCGCTAAATAATCAATTTCCGGAATGTGACCTGTGGCGATGTGTAGGCTCAATAATGAGGCGGTTCCTGCAAATAAAGCCGAATACCCATCCAACAACGCATATGTCTACGAATTGACGTGGAAAATGCGTTTGCTTGTGTGCGGTGGCCCTCAAGAGTCAGGGCCCGGATGCTTGTTCAAACCCGTCCGGTGGGCCACCCGCCAACGCAGGCACAACGTCAGGAAATGAATCACGTGAAGAACTTTGGGGGCACGGATGGTGGAGCGGGGAATTGCTGTTGTTGTGGAGGACGACGACGATATCAGGACGTGTTTGGCTGACGTTCTGGTGCAGTCCGGCTTTGCCGTGCAGTCAGCAGCCTCAGGTCAGGAGGGCGTGGAGCTTGTCCGCGAATACAACCCGGTGATCGTCACCCTGGACGTGGGGCTGCCGGACTTCGACGGTATTGAGGCCGCCCGCCGCATCAGGACCTTCAGCGACGCCTATCTCATCATGGTGACAGGCCGGGTGGAGGAAGCTGACGCCCTCATGGGTTTCGAAGCAGGCGCCGATGACTACCTCACCAAGCCTTTCCGCCCGCGGGAGCTGCGGGCCCGAATCGCGGCTATGCTGCGACGGCCGCGGATCCTCAACGCAGGCTCAGCAGAAAGTGCCCCTGGCCCGCCGTCTTCCGGTGGCCATTACCCCCTCGGGCAGCTTTCGGCCCCGCCCACCCAGCAGGATCTTGCGCCTGCACTGCAGGCCGGGAT
>NZ_QAIQ01000148.1:3135-9334 GCF_003061105.1 Arthrobacter sp. HMWF013 | reverse complement strand
CCCGCCGGCATCCGGGCATCGTAGTCTGGCCAGTAGGCGAGGACCAGATCCCAGCCCTCCGCCGCCAGCTGACGGGCAATTCCGGCCCCGATGCCGGCCAGCCTCCCTGCTCCGGTGATGAGTGCGGTGGGCCGGGCCATACTGTCAGGTGGAGTGGATGCCATTGAATCAGCCTAGCGGTGGCTGCGCGCGCGGCGCGGCGGGGGCCCTGCACGGGCGCTGTGTGCGGTCCCCGGCGTCATTCGGGCAGCAGCACCAGTTCCAGGTATCCCCGCAGGCACCCGGCCATGTCCACACTTTCGGGCGCGAGCAGCCACTGTGTCTGGATTCCGTCCCAGAGGGCGATCAGCGTCGCCGCGGCGGCTTCGGGCTCCACGCCGGGCCGCAGCCGCCCTTCGTCGGCCAGTTCCTTGAACCGCCGCGTGTAGCTGCGCCGGAGCCGGTCAAAACGCTCGGTGAAGTACTCCCGCCCCGGATGGCGGTCGGTGACGGACTCTGCGCACAGCACGGTGTAGAGCTCAATGACGCCCGGAATTTCCTCGTTGAAGCGTGCCTGCCGGATCACGGCGTCCACGAGTTTCTCCTCCGGGTCCGGCGGGGTGGTGCCGTCTCCGGTAATGGAGTCCCGCCAGGTGAGGACGGCGAGCAGCAGGTCGCTCTTGGACGGGAAGTAATGCAGGAGGCTGGTCTGGCTCATGCCCACGCGGTCGGCGACATCCTGCAGCGAACCCCCGCGGTACCCGTGGGCAGCGAAAACGGCGTGGGCCGCGGCCAGGATGGCCTGCCGGCGCTCGGTCGACTTCGAATAGGGTCCCCGCCGGCTGGGCTGGCCCGCCGCTTTTGTGGTCATGGCAAGCAGTGTACAGGCGCCGGTGTGCCGCGGGAATTGAAACTTGAGTGAGTACTCGAATTTTGTGTTAGCGTTTCTCCTGACGATCCCTCCCGCGTGCCGAAGGTCACATTTTCGGCATGCGGACCCGACACGATGAGGTGAAGGCGAATGGCCCGATTTACGCGAAGACAACTTCTGCATGCCGGCCTGGGCACGGCGGCGATGGGACTGCTCGCCGGCTGTGCGACCCCCGGCATACGGTCCGTGAACGCGGCCCCGGTGATTCCACCGGCCGGCGGCGAAAAGATCACGCTGACGTACTGGTCCTGGCTCAAGGATGTCCAGAAGGTGGCGGACATCTGGAACGCCTCCCATCCGAACGTGCAGGTAGAGACGGTGTGGATTCCGGGCGGCAACTCAGGCGGCTACCAAAAGCTGTACTCGGCCCTTGCCGCCGGCGGCGGACCGGACCTCGGCCAGGTGGAGCTGCGCTCGATCCCCGAATTCATGCTGGTGAACGGCCTGGTTGACCTGGCCCGCTATGGCGCCAACGACTTTGCCCACCTGTACGACGAGACACTCTGGGGCCAGGTCAGCTTCACGGACGGCGTCTACGGAATCCCGCAGGACTCCGGGCCGATGGCAATGTTCTATCAGCCGTCGGTCCTTGACCAGGTGGGCGGCACCAACCCGGGAACCTGGGACGAATGGGCCGGCCTTGCCCGCGAACTGCGCCGGAAGGACGTCTACCTGGACTGCTTCCCGCTCGGCGACGCCTCCGTTTTTACCGCATTCGCGGCGCAGGCCGGTGCCAGCTGGTTCCGCGCCGAAGAAGACGGCTGGGTCATCAACATGACCGACGAGGCCACCCTGAAAGCGGCGCGCTTCTTCGATCAGGCGATCGACGAGGACCTGGTCCAGACCGGCTTCGGCGCCTACTCGCCCGGCTGGTTCGCTGCCACGGCCAGGGGAACCGTTGCCTCCGTGGTCAGCGGCAGCTGGGGCGACGCCCTCATCGAAGGCGTGAGCGGCGGCAGCGGAAAGTGGCGGGTCGCGCCCATGCCCACCTGGGGGGATACAGGCTTCGGCTCAAGCTACCTGGGCGGGTCCACCGCGGCGGTGCTGGCCAACAGCAAGCACCCCCGGGAAGCACTCGAATTTGCCGTCTGGATGACCACGTCCCAGGAAGGGATCGACGCCGAAATCAGCAACAGCGGCATCGGGTGGTCGCCGACGCCGGACTTTATCGGCACGCCACGGCAGGCACCCTCCGAGTTCTTCGGCGGCCAGCGCTACCACGAGGAAATTTTCGTGCCGGCGGCCCGGCAGCAGAACCAGGACTGGTCGTGGTGGCCCGTCACCCAGCAATCGTTCAACATCCTCAGCGACGGCTTCCGGAAGAAGGCGTCCGGAACCAGCCTGGTGGACTCCATCGCCACGGCGGAGCAGCAGATCATGACGGTCTTCAAGAACAAAGGCCTCAGCATCCGAAAGGAAACGGCATGACCACGACGTCACGCCCCGCCCACAGCGGGGAGCGTCCCACCGGGCAGCGCCAGAACGGCCGGCGTCCCGCCGGGACCACGAAGCACGGGCGGGCCAGTGGGGCCGCAGCGCGGGCACCCTGGTTGCTCCTGGCACCGTTCCTCATTCTTTTCATCCTGACATTCATCCTGCCGATATTCGTCGCGATCCTCTCAAGCTTCACCAAGGTCACCCGCAGCGGACTCTTCGGTGAAGCCGGGGTGAGAAGTGAATTCGCGGGCTTCAGCAACTATGCCCAGGCCCTGGCCGACGGCAGCTTCGTCGCCTCGATCGGACGGATGCTCCTGTTCGGCATGGTGCAGGTGCCCGTCATGATCGCCCTCTGCACAGTGCTGGCCCTCATGCTGGAATCGGCGTCGGCCAAGTGGCCGGGCTTCTTCCGGGCCGCGTACTTCCTCCCCTACGGTGTGCCGGGTGTGATTGCCACGATCCTGTGGTCCTTCCTCTACGTTCCCGGGCTCAGTCCCCTGATCGACGTCGCCGGACTGGTGGGACTGGAACCCGATTTCCTCGGCGCAGACACCGTGTTGTGGTCCATCGCGAACATCGTCACCTGGAGTTACACGGGCTACAACATGCTCATCATCGTTGCCCAGCTGAAGGCCATCCCCGGGGAACTGTATGAAGCCGCGAAGGTCGACGGCGCCTCCACCTGGCGCGTCGCCCGCAGCATCCAACTGCCCCTGATCCGCCCTGCCCTGGTCCTCACGACGGTCTTCTCGATCATCGGCACGCTGCAGCTTTTCTCCGAAGCCCAGGTCCTGAAAACTGTCGCCCCGGCCATCGACAGCCAGTACACGCCCAACCTCAGCGCCTACACCACGGCATTCGCCTACAACGACTACAACGTCGCGGCCGCCCAGGCAGTGCTGATAGCCCTGGCTGCGTTCACCCTGTCCTTCGCCTTCCTCAAATTCACGAACAGGAAGTCATCATGACCGCAACCGTGACCCCGGCGCCCGCCCCAGATACCAAACCCGTCAAGTCCTCCAGCAGGCCCGGGCGTTCCACCGCCACCAGCCGTCCTTCCGTCATCATCGTCACCTCCCTGCTGGTGGTGGTTGCCCTGTACTTCCTCATCCCCGTCTATTGGGTGGTTGTTGCTGCGACGAAATCGACCGAGGACCTGTTCTCCACCCACGGATTCTGGTTCGCGCCCACTTTCTCCCTGTGGGACAACCTGGCGAAAGTGCTCAGCTACGACGGCGGCATCTTCATCCAGTGGTTCCTGAACTCGGTGCTGTACGCCGGCGTCGGCGCCCTGCTGGCCACGTACTTCGCCGCCGCGGGCGGCTATGCCCTGGCCAAGTACGAGTTCCGCGGCCGGAACCTGGTGTTCGGAACCATCCTGGGCGGGGTGCTGGTGCCGGGAACCGCGACGGCGCTGCCCCTCTTCCTGCTGTTCAGCCAGCTCGGCCTCGCCAACACATACTGGAGTGTCCTCCTGCCGTCCCTGGTCTCGCCGTTCGGATTGTTCCTGTGCCGGATCTACTCCCAGGCCACCGTGGACAGCTCACTGATCGAGGCTGCCCGGCTCGACGGCGCCAGCGAACTGCGGATCTTCCACACGATCGGGCTGCGCGTCCTCACCCCGGCCCTGGTCACCGTTTTCCTCTTCCAGCTGGTAGGCATCTGGAACAACTACTTCCTGCCCCTGGTGATGCTCTCCGATGCGGGGCTGTATCCGATCACCCTCGGGCTGAACAACTGGCTGAGCCAGGTTGACCGCCTGCCCGAATTCTACGAACTGACCACCGGCGGCGTCCTGCTGTCGATCATCCCCCTCAGCATTGCCATGGTTGTCCTGCAGCGCTTCTGGCGCGGCGGGCTGACAGAAGGAGCAGTAAAGTAATGGCCGAGTTCACGGCATCCCGGCACGCCACCGACGCTTCCTACATCACCCACACGGGTTCCGGTTCGGGACGGCGGATAGCCGCCCGGTCCTGGCTGCACACCGACGCTCCCACGCAGTCACTGAACGGCAACTGGCGTTTCCGGCTGCTGCCCGGCGCGCCCGGAACCCCGGGTGGCCGCGGCGTGCTGCCCGCCGGCGAGGCCATCGAGGGCATCGCCGAAGAGACCCTGGACGATTCCTCGTGGGACGAGATCGCGGTCCCTGCCCACTGGGTCCTGGAAGGCGAAGGACGCTACGGGCGCCCCATCTACACCAACGTCCAGTTTCCCTTCCCCACCGATGCCCCCCACGTCCCCGATGAGAACCCCACCGGTGACTACCGGCGCACCTTCGAACTGACCGGGTCATGGACGGAAGCCGAGCGGATCCTGCTGCGGTTCGACGGCGTCGAATCCCGTTACAAGGTATGGGTCAACGGTGTGCCCATCGGCGTGGGCACCGGAAGCCGGCTGGCCCAGGAATTCGATGTCACCGGCGCAGTGCGCCCCGGCGCGAACGTCCTGGCCGTCCGCGTGCACCAGTGGTCGGCGTCGAGCTACGTCGAAGACCAGGACCAGTGGTGGATGCCGGGCATCTTCCGCGACGTCACGCTGCAGGCCCGGCCGGCCCGGGGCATCGACGACGTCTGGCTGCGTACCTCATTCAGCGGCTCCGGTGAGTCCGGTGCCGGCACGATCGACGCTGAAATCACAGCACACGGGGATGCCTTCCCGGTGACGCTTTCGGTGCCGGAGCTGGGTGTGGACGTCACATGGAACTCAGCGGCGGACGTCGCCCCGATCGGGATCGACGCGGTGGAACCGTGGTCCGCTGAACTGCCGCGGCTCTATGACGCCACGGTGGCCAGCGCCGGCGAGACCATCTCGCTGCGCCTGGGCTTCCGGACGGTGCAGATCGTCGGGGACCGGTTCCTGGTGAACGGCCGGCGCGTGGTGTTCCATGGCATGAACAGGCATGAGACCCACCCTGACCGGGGCCGCGTCTTCGACGAGGATTTTGCCCGCGCCGACCTGGCCCTCATGAAGCAGTTCAACGTCAATGCGATCCGCACCAGCCACTACCCGCCGCACCCTCGCCTGCTGGACCTGGCCGACGAAATGGGCTTCTGGGTGGTGCTCGAGTGCGACCTGGAAACGCATGGCTTCCACGCCCAGGACTGGGCCGGCAACCCCAGCGACGATCCGGCGTGGCGCGAGGCCTTCGTGGACCGTATGGAACGCACCATCGAGCGCGACAAGAACCACCCGTCCATCATCATGTGGTCCCTCGGCAATGAGGCGGGCACGGGAGCGAACCTCGCAGCGATGGCGGCGTGGGCCCATGCCCGCGACGCCGGACGCCCCGTCCACTACGAAGGCGATTACACCGGCGCCTACACCGACGTCTATTCGCGAATGTACTCCTCCGTGCCCGAAACCGAGGCGATCGGCCGGAACGGCTCCGGCTCGCTGCTCCTCGGTTGTTCCGCAGCCGAATCGGCCCGCCAGCGGACCAAGCCCTTCATCCTGTGCGAGTACGTGCACGCCATGGGCAACGGCCCGGGTGCGATCGACCAGTACGAGGACCTCGTGGACCGCTACCCCCGGCTGCACGGCGGATTCGTCTGGGAATGGCGCGACCACGGCATCCGTACCCGCACGGCCGACGGAACCGAGTTCTTTGCCTACGGCGGCGACTTCAACGAGGTGGTCCACGACGGCAACTTCGTCATGGACGGAATGGTCCTCTCCGATTCGACGCCGAGCCCGGGACTGTTTGAATACAAGCAGATCGTGGCTCCGATCCGTTTGGGCTTCGGCACCGATTCTGCCCCGGAAGCACAGCACGACGCCGGCCCGCACCGGTTCATCACGGTCGCCAACCTGCGGCACTCGGCGGATACGTCCGACGTCGTCATCCGGTGGCGG
>NZ_QAIQ01000148.1:0-3125 GCF_003061105.1 Arthrobacter sp. HMWF013 | reverse complement strand
CCGCCGGTGAATCCGTTCGCGTGGGGCTGCCGGAGTTCGCCGCCCCCGGTCAGGGAGAGCACTGGCTGACCGTCGAAGCCGTGCTGCGCAAGGACACGGACTGGGCACCGGCCGGGCACGTGATTTCGGCCGCCCAGTTGGATCTTTCGGTGCCCGTGCCACCCGTACAGGCACCGCGTCCGGTGGCCACGGCCGGCAGGACTTCCCTGCCGGCAGGCACAACGGCTCTTGGACCCGCTGGCTTCGAGGAGGGCCGCCTCGTTTCGCTGGGCGGTTTGCCTGCAGCCGGACCACGGCTTGAATTGTGGCGCGCCCCCACGGACAACGACTCCGGGGCCGGTTTCGGCAGCTACGACCTGGCCGATCCGTGGTTGAACAACGGAAAGGGCGTGCCCGCTCCGTCGTCGGCCTCGGCCTGGCGGAAAGCGGGCCTGGACCGCCTGACCGCCCGCGTGGATTCCGTTTCAGCCGGGGCCGGGAGCGTCCTGGTCAGGACGCGGTATGCCGCCGCTGACAGGGCCGACTCGGTGACTGTTGAGGAGCAGTGGCAGCAGGCGGACGGCGAGCTGTGGCTGCGCCTGGAGATCATTCCCAGCGCGGGGTGGGACATGGTGTTCCCGCGCATCGGCGTCAGGTTCGATCTGCCCGCATCCGTCGACGGCGTCTCCTGGTTCGGTGCCGGGCCGCGGGAATCGTACCCGGACAGCATGCACGCTGCACTGGTTGGCCGGTACTCCGCGGCAATCGACGAGCTCACCGTGCCGTACGCGAAGCCCCAGGAGAGCGGGCACCGCAGTGCCCTGCGTTCACTTGAGCTGAACAACGCCGGTGCGCCCTGGCTGCGGATCGACGCCGTACCGGATGCCCGCGGACGCCGGCCCGGCTTCACGCTGGCCCGTCACACGGCCCAGGAGGTCAGCTCCGCGGCCCATCCCCACGAGCTGCCGCAAAGTGGGCACAGCTACCTCTACCTCGATGCGGCCCAGCACGGACTGGGTTCGCGGGCCTGCGGCCCGGATGTCTGGCCGGACTTCGCGCTCCGCCCGGAGGCCCGCACGCTGACGCTGCGCATCGGGACCGCCAACTAGCCCGCGGGACGGCATGTCGCGCCGGTTTTAGCTGGCTCTGATGCGACATGCCGTCCCAGCGGGCCTGAGGATGGCTGGCTGCGCGCTATGCGACTCCGGCCGGCACAGGCTCCTTGGCGGCCTTGTCCTTGCGGATGGTGGCGCTGATCACGGCGGCGATGGTGCACATGGCGGCGGCACCGAACCAGGCGTAGGTGTACTGGCCGGTGGCGTCGCGGATGGCGCCTGCGCCCAGGGCAGCCGCAGCGGCACCCAGCTGGTGGGCGGCAAATACCCAGCCGAACACCACGCTGCCGTCTGCGCCGAACGTCTCGCGGCAGATCGCCGCGGTGGGCGGCACGGTGGCCACCCAGTCCAGGCCGTAGATCACCACAAAGACGATCATGCTGGGCTCCACCGTGGCGCTCAGCAGCAGCGGCAGGACCAGCAGGCCGATCCCCCGGAACTGGTAGTACACGGCAAGAAGGACCCGCGGGTTGTAGCGGTCGGTCAGCCAGCCGGAGGCGATGGTTCCCACGATGTCGAAGATCCCGACGACGGCGAGCAGCCCGGCTGCCGTGGTCTGGGGCATGCCGTGGTCATGGGCCGAGGGGATGAAGTGGGTGCCGATCAGCCCGTTGGTGGTGGCTCCGCAGATTGCGAAACCCGCCACCAACGCCCAGAACGTGCGCACCTTGCTGGCACGCTTGAGGACCTGCAGGGCACGGACGGCGGCATTCCTGCTCCGCCCGCTGTCAGCGGGAGCCTGAACCGGCACAGCCGAATCCCCCACAGGTGCCGTTTCACCGTAAGGCAGGGCGCCGACGTCGGCCGGTGAGTTCTTGAGGAACTTCAGCACCAGTGGGACCACGGCGAGGGCACCGGCCGCGATCAGCAGTGATGCCTCCCGCCAGCCGGGGTCCTGGGCGAGCATGGCGATGAAGGGCAGGAACACCAGCTGGCCGGCGGCGCTGCCGGCGGTCAGGATGCCGATCACCAGCCCCCGGCTCTTGGAAAACCAGGTATTGGCGATCGTGGCGGCAAAGACAAGGGCCATGGATCCCGTCCCCAGTCCGATGAGCAGACCCCAGGTCAGCAGGATCTGCCACGACTGGTTGACCAGGACGGTGAGCGCGCTGCCCGCACCGATCAGCACCAGCGCGGTGGCGGTGACGGCACGGATACCGAAGCGCTCCATCAGGGCCGCGGCGAACGGGGCTGTGAGGCCGAACAGGACCAGGTTGATGCTGACGGCCGCTGAAAGCACCGTGGTGGACCAGCCGAATTCCTCCTGCAGTGGCACCATCAGCACACCGGGGGCAGCCCGGAATCCCGCAGCTCCAACGAGCGCCAGGAAGGCTACCGCTGCAACGATCCACGCGGGGTGCAGCCTCTTCCTTCGTGCCGCCGGAGTGGTGGGAGCGCTCATGCTGCGGGTCCGTTCTGTTGTGCTGTGGTGGCCCGGGATGCTGCGGTGGCCAACTGGACAGGGGCCGGCGTCCGGGTGAGGCTGTGCCAGCTGGTGTTGGCCGCGGTGAGGCGCTGGCCGCAGCTGGTGCAGGTGTCCGCCGAGCTGGTGCGCCGGCCGCAGCCGGAGTGAACCACAAACATGTGGGCGGTGTCCGACGGCGCGCGGAGGTGCTTCTCGGACCAGATCGCGACGGCGTTCAGCACGGGGAGGGTGTCCTCACCGCTGGGCGTGAGAACGTATTCGTGCCGGGTGCGGCCGCCGTCGTCGTACGCTCTTTTGCTGAGCAGCCCCGCCTCCACCAGGCCCGCGAGGCGCTTGGTGAGCACGGAGTCCGCCACGGCGAGCCGGTACTTCATGGCGTCGAAGCGGCCGTTGCCGAAAAAGACCTCGCGGAGCACCAGGACGGACCACGGGTCGCCCAGGATGTCGAGGCCGCGGGCCATGCTGCAGGTGCGCTGGGACCAGTCTGAACGAAGAGGCATACCGGAACCCTAGCTAACTTTCTTGAAGAAAGCCAGGGCTCCCGGTGTCGCTTTATTTCAGGAAAGTGAAGGCCTTCTCCAGGTCCGCGATCAGGTCCTCCACGT
>NZ_QAIQ01000147.1 GCF_003061105.1 Arthrobacter sp. HMWF013 | reverse complement strand
CCGCAGCATGGTGGCATGGGCCCACTCACCCGCCGGGTTCGCGATGGGTTGGTGCCCGGACTGCTGACCGGCGAAAAGGTTGCCCGGCACTTGCGGCTGAGCCCCCGCCGGCTGCACCGGGGCCGGCGGAAGACCCGACGGCGGAAAGCCCGACGGCGGCGCGCCGTTACCGGGGCCCTGCGGCCGGGTGCGTGCCGGGAAAGTGGGCGCACTGCCGGTGCGCTCCGGATCGATGGCCGCGATGCTCCGGACGCGGGTTTCCTCGAAGCCGTCGTCCGGGTGGCTGTCATCCTGATGGGGTTCTTCAAGGACCTCAAAAGGCGTGACCGACAGGTTCAGTTCGGCCTGGATTCGCTGCAGGGCAAGGGCGAACGCATGCGCCGAGGAGTACCGGGACGCAGCGGATTTCGCCATCGCGGTGGACAGCGCGCGTTCGAGCGAATCCGGGACGTCCGCCCGGCCCAGCCGTGGCAGGGGCGAGTTCGTGATCCGTGAAATCAGTTCACGCTGGGAATTATCGCTGCCCGGCATAACAAACGGGGACCTGCCGGCCAGCAGGGTGTACAGGGTCGCACCCAGGGCCCACACGTCCACCATGATGCCGTCCACCGGGCCGTCGGCAAACTGCTCCGGCGGCGACCACGGGATGGACATCCCGGCGTCCTCGTCTGCTGTGTCCCCCAAGGTGCCTGAGATACCGAAGTCCGTCAGGGCGGGCCTGTTGTAATCCGTCACCAGGATGTTTGCCGGCTTGATGTCGCGGTGGGCGATGCCGGCGCGGTGCGCGGTTTCCACGGCGGAGGCCACTTGGATCCCTACGGCCAGGACCTCGTCGACGCTGAAGCGCTGGCGTCGGTACCTGACATCGAGGCTGGGCCGGGAGCAGTATTCCATCGCCAGGTAGGAGTGGCCGGCGTCAGTCACCTCAGCCTCGTAGATCGTCACAATGTACGGGTGGGAGGACAGCTGGGCCATCAGGTTCGCTTCGGACTCGAACCTTCGCCGGGCACCCTCGGTCTTGAGGTCCGACAGCAGGACCTTCACTGCCACCTTCCGGCGCGGCCGGTCCTGTTCGTAGAGATAGACGTCGGAGAACCCGCCGGAGCCCAGCAGGCTGATGTACGTGAACCCCGGGATAGGGGGCGGCGGCGCGATCGGCCGTTTGGAACTCAAAGAATCTCCTCAAAACGCAACGAGATGTCGTCTCCCAGTTCGGCGATGTCGCCGTCCAGCAGGATGGCCATTTCGTTCTGGGCCAGGCGGCGGGGCGGCTGCCCCTCGCGCACCAGGACAGTCCCGTTCGTGGCCTTGAGGTCGCAGAGCATTACATGCCAGCCCTCAAGCCTGACCTCAACGTGCGACCGTGAAATGTCGCCGCTCGGGCTCGCCACCTGGACGAGCCGCGGCATCCCGCCGCCCTGGACGCGGGAAACGGAAGGCTGGCGCCCGATCACCAGGGACTGGTCCAGGTCCACCAGTTCGCCGGTGGATACCCGCATCCTGCCCAGCCGCGGCCGCGCCACCTGCACGGCGTCGGCAGGCAGCGGCGAGCGGCAGACCGCGCACTGCGCGTGCGTTGGCGGGTTGGCGTGCCCGCGTTCGCAGACACGGGCCAGTACCAAGGGTCCAACGGCGGCACCGGGCTCCCGCACCGGCGCGGGACGCGCGGAAACTCCGGCGAGGTCGCTTTTCATGATGGTCTCGCCGTCATGGTCCGGGTCAAAGTCGGCCGGACCAGCGGCCTGCCCGGAAATGTCTGCATTTCCCGGGGCCGGCGTTGGAATTGATGCAGAAGTTGGCGCTGCGGGCGCGGGCGGCGGGTTGAACGGCGACGGCGGCTGGACAGCGGAGGAACTGGTCCCGCCGGTCCGCCACGGTACCGAATCGATCAGTCCGCCGGGGCTTGGTGCGGCCGCCGGCTCAGGGCGCGGTGCCGGCGGTGGACCCGACGGATCAGGCATGGGGGCCATGGAAAAACCGCTGAAGGCCTGGGCGGCCGCCGGGCCGCCCGGCTCTGAGCCACTTGCCGCGGATTCGTCCGCCGCTCCGGACCCGGACCCGCTTGCCTGCGGCTCTGCCTGCGCATTCTGTGCTGACTGGTTTTCCGCGGGCTGGTTTTCCGGTGACTGGTTCTCTGCCTGCTGGTTCTCTGCTGCCGGCATCGCCGCGTACGCCGGGTCTTCTTCCTCCGGCTCGTCGCGGACAGCCGCGTCCTCGATGCGGCGGACGACGGTCTTTTCCCACAGGTGGTCATAGCTGCCCGTCAGTTCGTGGGCAGGAACCTGGCCGGCAAAGGATGCGGGAGCTTCGGGCTGCGAAGGCTCAGGGCCTTCCGGGTTTTCCGGTTTGCCCGCGTTATCCAGACTGTCCGGACTGTCCGTGGCATCGTGGTCCTCGTCCAGCACGCCCATGACCGTCTCGGCCGAGACCTCCCGGTCCCTGTCTTCAGTGCGGCTGCCGCCCGGTCCCGCTGCCGGCCCAGGTTCTGATGCAAGCACCGGCCCAGATTCATGCTCCACCCCGGGTTCAGCGCCCGCCTCTGAGTACGTTTCGTAGAGCCCCGAGGCAGTCTCTGTCTCCCCCACGACGGCGGCAGTCACAGCCGGCCCAGCCACGGCCGGCCCAGCTACGGTCGGTCCAGCCACAGCAGGCTCAGGCACTGCCGCTGCGGTGGCCGGATCCGAGGCGGCTGCTTCGGCAGCGGGGCCGGCAAGTGCCACCGTCAACGATTGGAGCAGCACCACGCCCTCCCCCAACGGCAGGACGGTGCCCGGCCGGGCATCGCCGGCGACAGTGAGGACGTACGCCTTCGGAGCGGCGAGGCGGCGCTCCGTCCAGGTGGTGACGTCCCGCCCGTTCAGTTCCATGGAACCTGACGCCAACTGGACGGTCAGGTCGAGGTCACCGCGGAGGAAAACGCGGAGGGACGCGTGGAAATCAACGATCCCGAACGACGGGATCTGCGCCAGCGACACTCCGAAGCCGCTGGTTACTGCATGCAGCACTTCATGGACTTCCGGGGTCGTCCCCAGCAGCTCCCACAACGACTGGGCGAGCTCCGGCGAGGACCCGGGTCCCAGCAGGACAGCTGTGCCTGACCGGATCACACCAAGCCAGGTACCGGGGGTGTAGCTGGCGGTGGCCATGTCAGTGCTCCCCATTTTCGTCTTCCTGGTCTGCCGGCCTGCTGGCGTCGACGATCTGTGCCCGGGGCAGCGTGACTTCCTGTTCGGCATCCGCGGTGCGGCGGGGCGCGGTGATGGCGATGCCGGCGTCGTTCATCACGTTCTTGGCGTCAATCACAATGACGGTCACGTTGTCCCGCCCGCCGTTGCGCAGCGCTGCCTGGATCAGGGCATCCACCGCGTCCTGCGGGTGGCCCACCGTGCTAAGGATGCGGAAAATGTGCTCGTCCGTCAGCTCAGCGTTCAGGCCGTCCGAGCAGACGAGGATCCGGTCGCCTTCCTCAACCGGCAACAGCCAGTAATCGGCCTCGGTCTCGTCGCCGGTTCCCAGGGCCCGCGTCACCACGTGGCGGCGGGGATGGACAGCGGCCTGCTCAGGCGTGATTTCGCCGGCATCCACGAGTTCCTGGACCTCTGAGTGATCCACACTGACCTGGGCGAAGTTGCCCTGGCTCAGCCGGTAGGTGCGCGAATCACCGATGTTCATCACCAGCCAGTAGGGCATTCCCATTTGTTCGACGACGACGGCGCCGGTGAGGGTGGTCCCGGCGCGGGCACCGGTCACTTCCCTGATGGAGCTGTCGGCGCGAAGCAGGTACTGCTGGAGGACGGAGGCTGTAACGGAACGCTCTCCGGTGGCGAGCTGCGGCATGGCGGCCAGGGCCCGGACGCACATCCCGCTGGCGATCTCCCCTGCCTCGTGCCCGCCCATGCCGTCAGCCACAGCGAACACGGGATCGGAGGCAATGAAGGAGTCTTCATTCAGCTCCCGCCGCAGGCCGCGGTCCGTCCCGTAGCCGTAACTCAGGCTGAGGCCGGAGGCGTGGTCATCGTCAGTGGAGACGCTGTCCGGTTGTGAATTCATGCCTGTCCTAGGTGGAAGGAGCGGTCACCAAAATGGACAGTGGATCCCGGGCTGACAAAGGCGGGTACGCCCGGCTGCAGCGGCGTCCGCTGGCCATCCGGGGTGGTGACGGCGCTGCCGTTGGTGGAGTTACGGTCGGTGACCCAGATGCCCGCACCATCGGTCAGCAGGTGGAGGTGCGTCTTGGAAATCGAGCGTCCGGGGTCGGCAACGGCCAGGACCTGCGACTGCTGCTCCCCTGCCTGGCCAACCGGGTTCCGGCCCACCAGGACACTGCGGTCGAGCTGGAAGTCCCGGCCGTCGTCGAGCTTGATCCGCAGCACGGCCACCGGCGCCGAATAAGCCGCACCGCCACGCATCTGCGTGCGGTCATGGTCATCGTCCGGATGGGAGGGGGCCGGCTGGGTGGCTGCCGGCTGGGGCTGGAAGGCCTGGGAT
>NZ_QAIQ01000146.1 GCF_003061105.1 Arthrobacter sp. HMWF013 | reverse complement strand
CGGCATGATCCGCGGCGGGCACGTGGACGTGGCGGTGCTTGGCGCCATGGAAGTAGCGGCCAACGGGGACCTGGCCAATTGGATGATCCCCGGCAAGATGGTCAAGGGCATGGGCGGCGCCATGGACCTGGTCTTCGGCGCCAAGAAGGTGATCGTGATGATGGAACATGTGGACCGCAACGGCAAGCCCAAGATCGTGGAGCAGTGTTCCCTTCCGCTGACCGGAAAGGCCTGCGTGGACCGGATCATCACCGACCTCGCCGTTATCGACGTGGTACGCGAGGGGCGATCTTCCCGGCTGGTGCTCCGCGAACTGGCGCCGAACGTGTCCGTGGAGGACGTGGCGGCCGCCACCGGTGCCGAGCTTTTTGAGGAAGACCAGGAACTCACCGTATGAGCGGCAGCCAGCGCATCATCGAACAACGCGGCCTCTACTTCGAGGAGCTTGAGGAGGACGTGCTCTACGCCCACCGGCCCGGACGCACGGTGACGGAAACGGACAACGTCCTCTTCACCACCCTCACCATGAACACCCAGCCGCTGCACCTGGACGCCGCCTGGAGCGCCGGCCAGCCGTTCGGCCAGAGGCTGGTCAACTCCCTGTTCACGCTGTCCACCATGGTGGGGCAGTCGGTCACCCAACTCACGCAGGGCACCATCATCGCCCAGCTGGGCCTTACCGAGGTTTCCTTCCCGCACCCCCTCTACCACGGCGACACGCTCTATACCGAGACACTGATTACGCAGAAGCGTCTTTCTGCGTCCCGCCCGGGCCAGGGCCTGGTCACCATGCGGCACACCGGCCGGAACCAGGACGGCACCGTGGTGGCACTGGCCACACGGACCTGCCTGATGTGGACCCAACAGGCACATTCCGGGGAGCAAACCGGAGGCCAACAGGGGACAATGGCTGTATGACGTTTGTGATGGGACCTTCCCTGCTGTTCTGCCCCGCCGACCGGCCCGAGCGGTTCCAGAAAGCTTCTGAACGGGCGGACGCCGTTATCCTGGACCTCGAAGATGCGGTGGCACCTGCAGACAAGCAGCGGGCCCGCGGCGCGATCCTTGCACAGCTTGGGGCAGTTGGCGAGGGGCCGGAACTCGATCCCAGCCGCACCATCATCAGGATCAATCCTGCGGGCACGGATGAGTTCGAGAAGGACCTCCATTGCCTGGCCCACACGCCCTACAAGACCGTGATGCTGGCCAAGGCGGAGAGTGCCGGGCAGCTGGAAGCGCTCAGGGACTACCACGTCATTGCCCTGTGCGAGACCGCCGCCGGGATCCTCAATGCGCCCGCCATCGCCGCCGCCCCCAACGTGGTGGGCCTGATGTGGGGGGCCGAGGACCTCCTGGCGTCCCTGGGCGGTACGTCCAGCAGGAAGGACGACGGCGGTTACCGCGCCGTTGCCCTGCACGCCCGGTCCGCCGTCCTGATCGCAGCCCGGGCGTTCGGCAAGGCAGCCGTTGACGCGGTGTACGTCAACATCCCGGACCTTGAGGGGTTGGCTGTGGAAGCCGCAGACGCCGTCGCCTCCGGGTTCGGCTCCAAGGCCTGCATCCACCCCACCCAGGCAGCGGTTGTCCGGGGGGCCTATGCTCCGTCGGAGGCCGACGTCGCGGCCGCCACCGAGTTGCTCAAAGCGGCTGCCTCGGCGGGTTCGGGCGTGTTCGCGTTCAACGGGAAGATGATTGACGGCCCCATCCTCAAGCACGCTGAGGCAACCATCCGCAGGGCCGGGATCCACAGCTAGCGCACAGGCCAGCGCCCCGGCGTCCGCCGGAGCGACAACGGCGGGATTGCCTCATACAGCTGCGTCCTGACCCACCGCTCACCGGTCCTCCGGAACTCTGCCCGGGTGGCGAAACGGTACAGGTAGCTGCGGGCACGCACCCAGTGCGGCGGTTCGCCGTCGAACGGGTCAGTCCGCAGGAGCCGCAGGATCCGTGGATCCGCCTCAAGCAGTTTGGCGAGGAAGGCATAGAACCACTCCTCGTGGACCGTGCGGAGCGGCAGGAACCACATCAGCCAGTCCAGCCGGAGGTGGTATGGCGCCCACTGGCGGGGGAGCCGGCGCACGTCCCCCGGCT
>NZ_QAIQ01000145.1 GCF_003061105.1 Arthrobacter sp. HMWF013 | reverse complement strand
GCTCTCCACCGTGGAAACGGCCGACCGCGTGCTGGTGGTCCACGACGGCCGCATTGTGGAGGACGGCACACCGGCAGAGCTGATCGGCGGCGGCGGACGGTTCGCAGACCTCCACGGCGCCTGGAAGGACTCCCTGGTCTGACCGGACGCCGCCGATTTCGCATCCGGGCCCGGCGTCGGCTATCCTTGTAAAGTTGCTTTTGCAGCGGATCGGGATGTGGCGCAGCTTGGTAGCGCGCGTCGTTCGGGACGACGAGGTCGCAGGTTCAAATCCTGTCATCCCGACCAAAAGAAAGAGGGTCTCCCCCCGGGGAGGCCCTCTTTTTTGTCACTTTTTCGCAACATATGCGCGGCATAAGGAAAGCCCCGGTGCATGGGATCCATGCACCGGGGCTCCGAACCTCGTTGGAGAGAGGTTACTTAGGCCGGGTCAGGCCAGTTACCGCTGTAGGTGGAGTAGGAAGTGTCGCTGCTCTTCTTGACCTTGGACGATGCCGGATCAGGCCAGTTGCCACTGGCGACCGAAACGCCGGCAGTGTCGGAAATCGAACCAGCGGACAGGACAGCCGGAGCCGCCGCTGAGAATGCCAGGGCGCCTGCCAGTACGGCCGCAGCCGCAATCTTCTTAAACATAAATTGTCCTCAATACGAGTCGGATTCGTTACAAAGTCAGCACGTCCTTGTTGACACCTATTGTAAAATGTCTTCCACAGGGACTGTCAAGCTTTGTGTATATATGCTGTCCAGAATAAGGAGGATTTCCCGTGGGCAACGGATTCGGGGAGAAGCTCCGGGCGGAGCGGCTCGAGCGTGGTCTGACCCAGGCCGAACTGGGTAAGGACCTGTATTCCCCGAGCTATATCTCCCTCCTGGAGACCGGTCGCAGGGAGCCTACGGCCGAGGTCATTGAAGAACTTGCCCGCCGGCTGGAACTGGCGCCGAAGGCCCTGGAAGCCTGGAGCCAGCCCATCTCCGTCAGCGATGCCGAATACGTGTTGGCCGGACTGTATGCGCGGCAAGCGTGGGATCTTCGCGATTATCCCCTCGCCGCGAGCCATGCAGCGACCGCGGCCAGAATCGCACTCGAGGGTAAAAACACCAGCGCCTGGTGGAACATGACCTATATGCAGGCAGAATGCCTGATGAAACACGGGGACCTTCAGGACTGCCAGCAGATCACCCAGCGCCTGTTGGAGCACCCCATGGCCACCGAGTCCGCCGGACTGGCCGTACGGGCGCGGCAAATGCTCGCGGCAGTGTTCCACCGGCAGGGCCAGCTTTCGGTAGCTGTGGACCACGCTCTCGAAGCGGTGCACCTGTCATCGCAATTGCCCAAGAGCTCCACGGTCACCATCGGCGCCCACCGCATCCTCATCGGTGCACTGGCCGAGAGCGGACGGCTGGACGAGGCCTGGAAATACTGCCAGGCCATGAATGACCAGGTGGACGAAAACTCGATGGCCCAGCTCGCCGGTGAAGTCGCCTGGGTGATCGGGAACGTGGCCTTCATGCGCCACGACTACACCGAAGGCGTCAAGCAGCACGAGCGCGCTGCGAAGCTGCTCTCCCCCGCCAACGACATCGAGCTGTGGGCCCGCTTCAACAAGGCCTCGGCTGCAGTCAGGCTCCAATCCGGCATCGTGGAGCCTGAAACACTCGCCTCCATTGAACGTGCCGAACTGGCGTTTTCCATCGTCCATGGCATGAAGAGCGACCAACTGGAGGTCGCCTTCATCCGCGCCCGCTGGCTGTACCTCACCGGGGATATTGTTGCCGCCATCCAGAAGCTCCGCGAGATCCATGCCGAGTCCGATTCACTCGCCAAGCACACCGCGGGAGAAGTAGCGCTCCTGCTGGGCAAGTCCCTCAAGGCCGCGGGCGAATCCGATGAAGCGCTCGTCTACCTCCACGAGGCACAGAAGGACTTCAGCTCGGCCGGGGCCCAGGACCGGGTCCAGCAGGCGCTGGACTCGATCCTGGAAATCCGGCTGGCGCAGCAGCGGTCCGCCGCCGCGGCGAAAAACGCCAAGGCAAGCTAGCCCAACTCAGGGAACGGCTAGGAAAAAGCCTTGCCCGTCAGTTTTTCGTAGGCCTCCACATAGCGGCTGCGGGTACGGGCCACAACGTCCTCGGGCAATGCCGGCGGAGGCGTGTCCGAGTTCCTGTCCCAGCCGGACTCAGCCGATGTCAGCCAGTCCCGGACATACTGCTTGTCATACGACGGCTGCGCCTTGCCCGGCTCATAGGTGGCTGCATCCCAGAAGCGGGAGGAATCCGGCGTGAGGACCTCGTCGCCCAGGGTGATGGCGCCGGACACTGCGTCGTAGCCGAATTCCACCTTGGTGTCCGCCAGGATGATGCCGCGTTCACGGGCAATCTTCTCGGCCGCCGTGTAGATCTTCAGGGTCAGCTCACTCAGCCGCCCGGCGATGTCGTCCCCCACCATGGCAACAACATCGTCATAGGAGATGTTCTCGTCATGCTCGCCCACCTCGGCCTTGGCCGACGGCGTGAAGATGGCCCGTTCCAGCCGTGAGCCGTCCACCAGGCCCTCGGGCAGCGG
>NZ_QAIQ01000012.1 GCF_003061105.1 Arthrobacter sp. HMWF013 | reverse complement strand
GTCATCAAACGGTTTGAACTGCTCCACCGCCACGATCCGGTTCTTCCGGCCCACCGCCACATGGCAGACCAGCATCTCTCCGGGCGTCAGGTACGGGTCAGAGGAGGGCAGGAGGGCCCGCAGCCGCGGCGACATGTGTTTGCCCAACTGGCTGAGGACGGTGGGCAGGGCAGGCCGGTGCGTGCAGACGGCGACGGCCTGCTGCTTTTCCAGCAAGGAGGCGATCACCGATGCCGTTTTCTTGGGCGTCCTGGCGTGACGGTGTTCGGTCAGCGCATCCACGAGTTTGACCTTCGCTCCCGATGCCCGCGAGTAGGGAGCCACGGTGGACACACAGCGCCGCCAGGGGCTGGTGACCACACGCGGCGGCCACCAGGCCTGCAGCAGCCGGCCCACCGCCTGCGCCTGCCTGATGCCGGTGGCCGCCAAGGGGCGCTCACCCTCGGCTTTGGACCAGGACGAGCGGGGCTTGGCCTTCGCATGCCGCACCACAATAAACGGCCAGGTTTCGAGTTCGCCTTTTTGATGGGCGGCCTTGAGATGCTCCAGGGGAACGACGTCGGACGGGTTGGACAGCAGTGCGGCTGCCTTTTCCGGCGCGCACCACATGATGCTGTCCACTTCCTTGCCGTCCGGCAGGAGCCGGGCCCCGTTGGCGTGGACGGCCCAGTAATGGACTACCTTCAGCCCGGACGCCACGTGATAGTGGATGGGCGGCAGGGGGATTCCGAGGGCAGCGGACAGCCCGATCTCCTCCTGGACCTCACGCGCCGCGCACTCAGGAAGCGTTTCGCCGTCGTCGATCTTGCCTTTGGGCCATGACCAGTCGTCGTACCGGGGCCGGTGGATCAGGAGGACCTCAAGGCCGTTCGAATTGACGCGCCAGGGCACAGCGCCCGCGGCCACAACCGCGACCGCCTCACCGGGATGGTCTGTCTGGTCTGCTGCCAGGGTGTCGCTTGCCAACGCCGCAGCCCTACCGCCGGCTCAGCGTGCGCTGGCGGGGGCGCGATGCGAGCAGCCAGGACTGGATGTCATCCAGCGGGGTGCCGTCATCCGCGATGTGGTGGCGCGCCCACAGGCCCTGGTTGTCAAGGTGCCAGCTGGCCGTTTCCGGATCCATGTACCGCCGCAGGAGGTCAAGGACGTAGGTGATGTCGTCGGCATTGGACAGCTGGACCAGGGCTTCAACCCGGCGGTCCAGGTTCCGGTGCATCATGTCGGCCGAGCCGATGTAGACCACCGGGTCCCCGCCGTTGGCGAACGCGAACACCCGCGAGTGCTCCAGGAAACGGCCCAGCACCGAACGCACGGTGATGTTCTCGCTGAGGCCCGGAACGCCCGGACGCAGGGAGCAGATGCCGCGGACAATGATGTCCACCATCACGCCGGCCTGGGACGCGCGGTAGAGGGAGTCGATGATTGCCTCGTCCACCATGGAGTTGACCTTGATCTGGACCCTTGCAGCCAGTCCGGCGCGGGCGTTGCGGATCTCGGTCTCGATGCGGTCGATCAGCCCCGAGCGGACAGAGCGGGGAGCCACCAGCAGGCGTTTGAACGTGGACTTCGGCGCGTAGCCGGAGAGCTGGTTGAAGAGCTTGGAAAGATCCTCGCCCACCTGCTCGTTGGCCGTCAGCAGGCCCAGGTCCTCGTAATAGCGCGCGGTGCGGGGGTGGTAGTTGCCGGTACCGATATGGCAATAGCGGCGAAGGCCGTCCACCTCCTGGCGGACCACGAGCGAGAGCTTGCAGTGCGTCTTCAGGCCCACGATCCCGTACACCACATGGACGCCGGCCTGTTCGAGCTTGCGCGCCCACGAGATGTTGGCCTGCTCATCGAACCTGGCCTTGATCTCCACGAGGGCCAGCACCTGCTTGCCGGCCTCGGCGGCGTCGATCAGGGCGTCAACGATGGGGGAGTCGCCGGAGGTCCGGTACAGGGTCTGCTTGATCGCCTGGACCTTGGGGTCGGCGGCGGCCTGTTCCAGGAACGCCTGCACCGACGTGGAGAAGGAGTCATAGGGGTGGTGCAGCAGGATGTCGCGGCGGCGCATGGCCGAGAAGACATTGGCGGCCTTGGAGGTCTCGGACTCGTTGAGGTACCGGGACGTGTGCGGCATGTGCTTGGGATAGTGCAGATCGGCCCGGTCAATGCCGGCAATGACCGAGAGCCCGCGGAGGTCCAGCGGAGCCGGGAGCGAGTACACCTCGGACTCTTCCACTCCGAGCTCGCGGATCAGCAGGGCCCGGATGTTGGGGTTGATGTCGTTGGTTACCTCAAGGCGGACGGGAGGGCCGAACCGGCGGCGCAGCAGTTCCTTCTCCAGGGCCTGGAGGAGGTTCTCGGCGTCGTCCTCTTCCACTTCCAGGTCCTCATTGCGGGTGACGCGGAAGATGTGGTGCTCCAGGACCTCCATCCCGGCAAAGAGCTTGTCCAGGTGCACGGCAATGACTTCTTCAAGGGCGATGAAACGCGCCACCCGGCCCGCCACGGCGCCGGCCCGGGGGCCGTCGATGGAGATCAGGCGGGGCAGCTGGTCCGGAACCTTGACGCGGGCGAACAGCTCCTTATCGCTGACGGGGTTGCGTACCACCACGGCCAGGTTCAGCGACAGGCCCGAGATGTAGGGGAAGGGGTGGGCCGGATCCACGGCCAGCGGCGTCAGGATCGGGAAGACCTTTTCGGCGAACATGGCACTGAGCTGCTGCTTGGCGGCGTCGTCCAGTTCATCCCAGTGCATCAGGTGGATGTGCTCGTAGGCGAGGGCCGGGCGGATCTGCTCCGCATAGACCTGGGCATGGCGCTGCTGGAGGCGGTGGGCTTCGTCGCCGATCTCTTCCAGCACTTCCACGGGGCTGAGTCCGGCGGGGGAAGGCACAGCCAGGCCGGTGGCGATGCGGCGCTTCAGGCCTGCCACCCGGACCATGAAGAACTCGTCCAGGTTGGACGCAAAGATGGAGAGGAAAGCAACGCGCTCCAGCAGGTGGAGTGTGGGATCCTCCGCGAGCTCCAGGACCCGGGAGTTGAACGCGAGCCAGCTCAGTTCCCGGTCCAGGAACCGGTCAGGCCGGATGTCACCTTCGGGGACGAGGTTGGGGGCGAACTCGGGGATGTCGATCCGGTCCTGTGTTGCGCGCGAGGCCGGGACTTCGGATGAGCCGAAGCGTGCCCGCACTGGCACTGAAGCGCCCTTGGACGTGACTGTTCCGGCGGGTTCCGGTTTCATGGTCTCTCCTTGTTGGCTGGCGCTTTTACCTGGGCGCGTGGTGCTGGCCTGCTGCCTGCGCGGTTCTCTACCAACCTTACAATCAATCGCCGGCATGAAGCCTTGAATTCACGCCCATACAAGGTGTTCATCCGGCGAGTGGGCTAACTCAGGGGGCTTGCTCCAGCCCAAGCTGGACTGCGGCCAGGGGCCCGTACATCACGTCCATGTCCCAGCGCGTAAAGCCCAGGCCACGGTAGAGCGAAACGGCGGCGGCATTGTCGGCGTCCGTGTAGAGCATCACTGCGTGCAGGCCGAGGTTCTGCAGGTACCTGATTCCGGCGACCGTGAGGGCCTTGCCGAGGCCCATGCCCTGCGCCGCGGGGGTCACGCCCACGGCATAGACCTCGCCGATGGCCGGGTGATCGCCGTGGCGCGGGTGCACCTTGGTCCAGTGGAATCCCAGCAGCCCGCCGTCGGCGTCCACGGCCAGGAGGAAACCTGCCGGATCGAACCAGTCCTCCGCCATCCGGGCTTCCAGGTCCGCCCGGGTCATGGAGCCCTGCTCGGGATGGTGGGCAAACGCGGCACGGTTCGCCGCCAGCCAGTTGTCCTCGTCCTGGCCCGGAACGAACGCGCGCAAGGTCACCCCGTCCGGGAGGCCGGCGTCGGGCAGGTCTGCCGTGGCGGTGGTCAGCCGCATCTTCCACAGTTCGCGCACGGGCCCGAAGCCGTACCGTGCAGCGAGGTCCGCCGCCGCCTCGTGGTTGCCGTGGGACCAGGCCCTCAGCCCGTCCAGGCCGCGATCGGCTTTCAGCGCGCCCACCAGCCGGTCCGCAACACCCTGGTTCCGGTAGCTGGGATGGACGGCGATTTCCAGCACGCCGCTGCCGTCCGGTTCCCCGACCACCACCGCGAACCCTGCCAGGTCCTGGCCGGAGGACGGATCCGAGTCCTCGTCCGGGGCGTAGAGGGCAAGGGTCAGGAGAGGGTGTCCAGCGGTATCGCCGGCACGGAGCATGATCACAGTCTGCTCGGACAGTGAGGGGTTGCCGTCGGATTCCCCGGCGGCCGCGAGGAGCGCCAGGCAGTCCTTCAGCAGTTGGTCGTCCACGCCGCCGTGGACAACGAGGACGGGCCATTTTTCCGGATGCGCAGGACTCATGAGGCTAGGCTATACGCCCCGGCCGGAGGCGGCCGATTTTGTGGCCGGCGGGATCCGCCCGTATAGTCGTTATCTCACCCGGCAGAACCGGCCGGGAACGAGGGGGATCCACCAGTGGGGTGGCCTCGATACGTTCGACCCGTATGTCCTCCACAGATCAAAGCAACAGCCCCGGACCACTGGTCCGGGGCTGTTGCTTTCTGCAATGACTGTGGCGTCAGGCCTCGGTCAGTTCGTCTTCCTGCTGCCGGACCAGTGTCAGGCGGTAGCCGACGTTGCGGACCGTGCTGATCAGGTTTTCATGGTCGGCGCCGAGTTTTGCGCGCAGGCGCCGGACGTGGACGTCCACGGTGCGGGTGCCGCCGTAGTAGTCGTAGCCCCACACTTCGGTGAGCAGCTGCTGGCGGGTGAATACGCGGCCGGGGTGCTGGGCCAGGTACTTGAGGAGTTCGAATTCCTTGAACGTCAGGTTCAGGGGAGCGCCGTTGACGCGGGCGGTGTAGCTCGCTTCGTCGATGACGACGCCGGCCGCGCGGATTTCGCTGGGGGTTTCGTCCTTGTCCGGGACGGCACGGGCTACCGAGAGGCGGATCCGGGCCTCCACCTCGGCAGGCCCGGCAGAGTCGAGCACGATGTCATCCACGGCCCAGGCCGAGGAAACAGCTGCCATGCCGCCCTCGGTCAGGATCAGGACCAGGGGAGCGCTGAGGCCGGTGGCTTTCAGAAGCTGGGTCAGGGAGCGGGCGCCGACCAGGTCTTTGCGGGCATCCAGCAGGACAATATCGCAGGGGTCTGTCTCGAGCAGGGCGGTGGGCTCGGCGGCGAGGATATGCACGCGGTGGTTCAGCAATTCGAGGGCAGGCAGAATGTCTACCGATGAGCCGGTGCTGTTCGTCAAGAGCAGGATGTGCGACATTGTTCCTCCATGGGGCGTCCGCGCATCTTTGGGCGACTGAACCGGGTTTTCACCGGCCGGTACTGTCTCACTGCTGCTGTCTGGACCGGGTAAGGATCTATCCGGCCGGCAACCGTAGCAGGAAGCGTAGCTGAACTCTGAGTATACCTAACGGCACTTCCGCAGCCACGGATCCGGCCTTCAAAGACATTCGTTTTGCGACATATGAGGGTCACATAAGGCAGGATTGAGCCGTGGGGGCACCAGTCCCTGCCACCCGGGGCGGAGCCGCCCGGTCCAGAGCCAGCAGGGGAAGGCAACACAGTGAGCGCAGGGTCAAAGCCCCTCAGCCGGAGGGATTCCCTATGACCGCGGGGGTGCAGGCACCGGTCCGCCTGGGATCGTGGGTGATCGGCCTGGCCGGCATCGCGGGCCTGGGGGTGATCATCGCCGGCGTGTACCCCTCCCGCGAGGCGCTGACCGCCGTCGCAGTCGTCATTGCCTTGGCTGTGGGGGTCGGTTGGCCCCACTTCCTGCGGATTCCGGCCAAAAAGACCCTCGCTGCCGTGATCGGCCTGCCGGGCGCGGGTGCTGCCCTTGCAGCCAGTTTCGTTCCGGCCCCCGGCTACCTTGACTGGACCCCCGGCTTCATTGCCCTGGGCATGATGGCGGTCTTTGTGGTGCAGCTGATCCGCGGCACCGGCCAGGCGCAGCGGCTGGAATCCACGCTGGGGTGTTGTGCCGGAGTCCTCCTCTCCTGCCTTGGTTCGGGCTGGATCGCCGGTGCCCGGTTCACCGGCGTGAAGGAAATGCTGCTGGTGGCGGCCATCAGCGCCGCGGTGGCGCTCCTCGCAGGTCTCATCCGCTGGCCGGACAGCATCATCGCGCCGCTGGGCATCGTCCTTGCAGGGCTCGCAGGCCCGCTCGCCGGG
>NZ_QAIQ01000144.1:3167-25529 GCF_003061105.1 Arthrobacter sp. HMWF013 | reverse complement strand
CGGCGGGGCCCGCCTGGAAGCCGGTGCCTCATGAGGGCCGAACTGAACCTGCGCGGCAACCACGCCGTCCTCACCCGGGCCAACCCGCTGGTGAAGTTCACGGCGGTCTTCCTGATCACCCTGGTGCTGGCCCTTTCCATCGACTGGGTCTCGGCCACCACGGCACTGGTGGCCGAGTTGGCACTCTTTCCCTTGGCCGGCCTGACTTTGGGCCTGTTGTGGCAGCGGGGCTGGCCGCTGATCCTCGCGGCGGCCCTGGGCGGCTGGAGCACAGCGATCGTTGCGGCGGACAGCGGCGCCGTGCTGCTCGATGCCGGGATCTGGTCCATCAGCGAAGGTTCGCTGCAGCTGGGGCTAGGCTTTATGCTCCGCGGGCTGGCGATCGCGCTCCCGGCCATCCTGCTGATGAGCTGCACTGACCCGACCGACCTCGCCGATGCGCTGGCCCAGAAGGCAAAACTGCCGCACCGCTTTGTGCTCGGCACCCTGGCGGCGATGCGGCTCGTGGGGCTCATGGCTGAGGAATGGCAGACCATCGGCATGGCGCGGCGGGCCCGCGGCGTGGGCTCGCACGGAAGTCCGCTGCAACGGTTGCGCGCAACACTGGGCCAGAGCTTCGGGCTGCTGGTCCAGGCCATCCGGCGGGCCTCCCGGCTGGCGGTCACCATGGAAGCCCGCGGTTTTGGCAGCGCGCAGAGGACCTGGGCCCGGGAATCCACCTACTCGGTCCTTGACGTCTGGGTTTTACTGGGCGGCGTGCTGATTGCGGCCGCCGCCGTCGTGTCAGCTGCCGGCCTGGGGACCTGGAACTTCGTCTGGCGCTGACCGCACGACTCAGCTAATCGCGCGGGTCAGCTACTCGCACGAGTAGTCGTAATCGAAGCCCTGCGACACAAACTGGGTCAGGGCTACGTCACCGCCGGCCGTCAGCGGCGCATCTGAGCAGTTGGCTTCCGCCCCTGCTGCCGTGCGGGCGCCTGCCAGCCAGCTGGGCAGGCCGTAGAGGTTGCTGGACTCGTCCACGATCCCCACGATCAGCCCCCACTGGTACCCGGAGGAGTAGATTCCGACGTCGGCCCCAATGCTTTGATAGAACGTTGTCATACCTTCGAGGACTGCGCGGTTGGAGTTCCTGTCGGTGGACCAGCTGTTGTCCGTTTCCACGTCCAGCCACCAGAGGTAGTCCCCGGGCCGCTCAATGCCGCGGATCTGCGCGTTGTCATGGGCCTTGGCGTAGCCGTACATATAGGCGCAGGCCGCACCCACATCCTTGGTTTCGCACGTTCCGTAGGGGTTGGCGACTGTCTGGCCGGCCGGGTAATCGTTGCTGGCGGGCCACCATGAGCCGGCAAGGCCCGGGTTGGCGGTGTTGACGTAAAGGGCAACTGATGGCTGGTCTGTCGGGTTCACGCTGATGGCCTCAGCCCAGCGGAGCTGTTCGGCGAGGCAGGGGTTGGTGGCGTTGGCGAGGCCGTTGTTCACACCCACGATGCCGAAGGCCGGAGCTTTGGGGAAGGCTTTGCCGCACTGGGGCCAGGAGATGTCGTTGCCCAGGGCCTGCTCGGCGCCGTCGCCCGGTGACGGTGCGGCGCTGGCCGCCGGAGCCATTGCCAGGGCCCACGCGGCCAGCAGCAGGCAGAGCGCCGTGAGCAGCGCGGCACGGAAAGTTGCGGCCGCATGTCCATGCATCGAGTACCCGTACCTCGAGTTTTCGTGCATCGCGGACCTCCACTGTTGCCGCCGCCGCAGGGCCTTGACGCTGGCGCAGTCCCTGGGGCTGGTATGCAGGGCGTGCGACGCCGGTATTTTCAGTCTCCACTGCCGGGCGGACAGGGTCAAGGCGGCAAAAGTTCCCCAGGGATATCGCATGAGATGGATAATGTGTGATGATTCTCGCCTCTAGCGGGCATTTCCCGTACCGAATAACTCATTTGTGATATTTTTTAGCTATGACTCAGGAAGCTGCCGAACACATTGCCGCCACCCTGCGGGACGCCCGCACAGAGAAGGGCTGGACCCAGGGACAGCTGGCGGCGGCCATGGGAACCAGCCAAAGTGCTGTGGCGCGGATGGAGCAGGGCAAGCAGAATCTCAGCCTCAAAATGATCCAACGGCTCGAAACCATCTTTGGCCGCAGCATCGTCAATGTGGGCAGGCCGCAGATGACGCACCTGCGGATCGAAGGCGGCCGGACCCTGTCCGGCGCGGTGGACGTCAACAGCAGCAAGAATGCCGGCGTGGCGCTCCTCTGCGCCAGCCTGATCAACCGCGGCACCACCGTCCTGCGCCGCCTCGCCCGGATCGAAGAGGTCAACCGGATCGTCGAGGTGCTGACCAGCATCGGCGTCGAATGCACGTGGCTCAATGACACCGACCTCCAGCTGCGCCGGCCGGCCGAACTCAATCTTGCCGCCATGGACGTTGATGCCGCTCGCCGCACCCGCAGCGTGCTCATGCTCCTGGGTCCGCTGCTGGATGAATCCGCGGAGTACCTCCTGCCGTATGCCGGCGGCTGTGACCTCGGCACCCGCTCGGTGGAGCCGCACATGCAGGCGCTGCGCCAGTTCGGACTGTCGGTCGAAGCCACTGCCGGCTTCTACACCGTGCAGGCTCCGAAACCTGACACGCAGGACCGCTCGTTCGTCCTGTCCGAACGCGGCGATACGGTCACGGAGAACGCCATCATGGCGGCCGCCCACCGTGCCGGCACTACCGTCATCCGCAACGCCAGCCCCAATTACATGGTCCAGGACCTCTGCTTCTACCTCGAGATGCTGGGGGTCAGGATCGACGGCGTGGGCACCACCACCCTGAAGATCACCGGGCAGCCGTTCATCGACGCCGACATTGAGTATTTCCCGTCCGAGGACCCCATTGAGGCGATGAGCCTCATTACCGCCGGCATTGTCACCAACTCCGAAGTGACCATCCGGCGCGTGCCCATCGAGTTCATGGAGATCGAGCTGGCCACGCTGGAGCAGATGGGCCAGCAGCTGGAGGTTTCCGGGGAGTACATGGCGCGGAACGGCCGCACCCGGCTCGTCGATGTGACCACCAAGCCCTCGGAGCTGCGCGCGCCGGAAGACAAGATCCACCCCATGCCGTTCCCCGGACTGAACATCGACAACCTTCCGTTCTTTGCGGTCATCGCTGCCAATGCCCATGGCCAGACCATGATCCACGACTGGGTCTATGAGAACCGGGCCATCTACCTCACGGAGCTGAACAAGCTCGGCGGCCAGGTCCAGCTGCTGGACCCGCACCGGATCTACGTCAACGGCCCCACGAAATGGCGCGCCGCCGAGGTGGGCTGCCCGCCGGCCCTCCGCCCGGCAGCCTGCCTGCTGCTTGCCATGCTGGCCGCCCGCGGCGTCTCGGAGCTGCGCAACATCTACGTGATTGAGCGCGGCTACGAGGATCTGGCCGAGCGGCTCAACGCCATCGGCGCCAAGGTGGAGTACTTCCAGGACTAGTGCTTCGTCATGATGGGCGGTAACCCGGCGAACCGGGCGTCGGTTGAAGCACAATATAAGCATGCGAACATTCGGCGTCGAGGAAGAACTCCTGATCGTTGATCCGGAGACGGGGGAGCCGCTTGCCTTGGCGGATGCCCTGCTGTCCGGCCGCCGGCTTGCCGCTGATGATGCCCCGGAGGATCCGCAGGTCCTGGGTGCCCAGGACAAAACCGTTTACGACGACGACGAAATGGGCTTGAGTGCCGAGCTCAAGCTGGAACAGATCGAGACCCAGACACGTCCGTGCCTGGAGTACGCCGAACTGTTGCCGCAGATCCGGGCAGGACGGCGCCTCGCGGACGAGGCCGCTCGGAAACATGGTGCGCGGGTAGCTGCGCTGGCAACGTCCCCGCTGGCGTCCACCAGCCACACCACCCCGGACGCCCGGTACGCGCGCATGCTGGAGCGCTTTGGACTGACCGCGCAGGAGCAGCTGACCTGCGGCTTCCACGTCCACACCTACATCGAATCACCTGAAGAGGGCGTGGCAGTCCTGGACCGGATCCGGGACAAGCTGGCCGTCCTCACCGCCCTGAGCGCCAACTCGCCGTTCTGGAACGGGGTGCCCACCGGGTTCGAAAGCTACCGCACCCAGGCCTGGAACCGGTGGCCAACCTCCGGGCCCGCCGCCATCTACGGCACCTACTCCGCCTACCGCCGCGTGGTGACGCGCCTGCTGGATAGCGGGGTGATGCTGGATGAAGGCATGCTCTACTTCGATGCCCGCCTCTCCCGGAACCATCCCACTGTGGAAGTCCGGGTGGCCGATGTCTGCCTCCGCGCGGAGGACGCCGCCCTGATCGCGGTTCTGGTGCGGGCCCTGGTGGAGTCGGCCAGCCGGGACTGGCGCGAGGGCGTCGATCCCGCGCCGGTGCCCACAGTGCTGCTCCGGATGGCGGCGTGGCAGGCAAGCAGCAGCGGGCTGCATGGCGAACTGCTGGATTTCGGCACTTTCCGGCCCGCGCCCGCCGTCGATGTGGTGCGCTCGCTGGTGGACTATCTGGCGCCCGTCCTCGAGGAGCAGGGCGAGCTTGCTCTGGCCCGGCAGGGTGTCGAGGACATTATTGCCCGGGGCACCGGCTCGGCTGAGCAGCGCCGGGCGCGGGACTCCGCCCTGGAAAAGTCAGACCCCGACGACGGCGGGCTGGGCACCGTGGTGTCTTACGCCGTCGGCGTCACCATGCGCGGAACCTCCGGCGTGCCGGAGGTGGATGACGCCCCTGAACTGCTCAGGGTCCGTCAGTCCTGATTCCCGGGGGACATGCCCTCCTGGGCGGGGCCGGCCGCAGCTGGCCCCTCTTCGTAGCGCATCAGCTGCGCTCCGATCGCCCCTTCCACCAGATAGAAAACAAACGGCGGGATGTCCTTCGTGCCGGCCAGAATGGCACCGAAAACGGGGGCGCCCACGGCCGAGGTCAGGCCGCTCCAAGGCTTGAGCGGCGAAAGCAACAGCCCCGCACCCAAGGCAGCCAGCGCGCCCACATGCAGTCCCGAGTAGGTGAGGAACGGCCAGTTGGCGCCGCGCCGGTAGGCGAACTTTTCGAGGTCGGTGGCGCGGTCCGCGAGGGCCACGACAAACAAAGGGGCGCCGGCAACGAGTGCGGCCGCCGCTCCCGTGGCCAGGGTCTTCGTGGGGCCGGACCGGACGGCCTGGGCGAACCGGACGAACCCGACAGGCACGGCCATGGTGCCCGCGGCTGCAAGGAACTGGCCCAGTACCCAGGGCCCGCGGCTGCGCTGGAGCATGGCCAGCCTGGCGGCCGGGTCCCTGGTGGCGTGCACCATCCCCACGAAGGAAATTCCGATACCCCAGCAGGTGCTTGCGGCGACGATAACCGCTCCCGCCCTGCGATAGGGCCTGAGGCCTTGCGGTGTTTCTCTTCCAGTCATGGCGCGCTCCCGGGGCAGGCGGATGCGGTGGCCCAGCGGCATCGCGGTGGTGACCACGAAGCTACGCCGCACCGGCCCCACGGTCAACAGGGAGGTAGCGGGAGGGATGAACAGCGGGGCTCAAGCCCCCAACGCCAGACGGACCCCCAGCGCCAGCATGACAACGGCCACGAAGCCGTCCAATATGCGCCACGAGGACGGCCGCGCAAAGAACGGACGCAAAGCCCGGGCTCCGAAACCCAGGGCGCAGAACCACCCGAAGCTGGCCGCCATTGCACCGCCGCCGAACCACCACCGCAACTCCTCCACCTGCTGATTGGCGACGGAACCGAGGAGCAGCACGGTGTCCAGGTAGACGTGCGGGTTGAGCCAGGTCAGGGCGAGCACAGTAGTGATGGCCGCCCCCGCGCGGAGGGCGGGTTCTTTGCCGGAGGCCGTCAGCGCACCCGGACGGATGGCCCGGCGGGCCGCCAGAACGCCGTATCCCACGAGGAACGCGGCCCCGGCATAGCGCGCCACATTCACCACCACAGGACTCGCCTCCATCAACGCCCCGACGCCGGCAATCCCCGCGGCGATGAGCACCGCATCGGAGACACTGCAGACGAGTACGACGGCGGCGACGTGCTCACCGCGGATGCCCTGCCGCAGCACGAACGCGTTCTGGCTGCCGATCGCCACGATGAGGGCGAGGCTGGTGCCGAAGCCCAGGGCGACAGCAGGGACGAGAGCAGAAAATTCCATGTTTTCCAACCTACGGCGGCGGCTACAATTACACCAGCTAATGATTCTTAGCTCTATTAAGGAAAGCTAATGAAAACCTTTCAGTTGGAGCAGCTCCGGACCTTTGCGGCTGTGGTGGACGGCGGCACGCTGGAGGCGGCCGCCCGCACCCTGTACGTCACGCCGTCGGCCATCTCCCAGCGGCTCAAGGCGATGGAGGATGCGGCCGGGCAAATCCTGCTGCAGCGGACCAACCCCGCCCGGCCCACTCCGGCGGGTGAGGCGGTCCTGCGGTTCGCCCGGCAGGTCAGGCAACTGGAGTGGGATGCCCGGCAGGAGCTCGGGGACAGCGACGGCGAACAGAGCAGGCCCATCCCCCTGGTGGTGAACGCCGACTCCCTCTCCACGTGGTTCCTGCCCGCGTTGGCAAGCCTGCCCCCGGGCCTCGGCGCCTCCTTTGAGCTTCATCGCGAGGACGAACAGCATTCCACGCAGCTGCTGCGGACCGGCCTGGTGATGGCCGCGGTCACCGCCACTCCGGAAGCGGTACAGGGCTGCACCGTGGAACCGCTGGGTGCCCTGAGATACCGGGCCGTGGCCAGTCCCGGGTACATCAGCCATTGGTGGCCTGCCGGCCCGGAACTTGCCGCCGGCAGCCTGGTACCGGTGGTGGACTTTGACCGCAAGGACCACCTGCAGGATGAATTCTTCACAGCGGTGACAGGCGCGGTCCTGGCTGCGCCGCGGCATTACGTTCCGTCCTCGGCAGAGTTCGCGCAGGCCATCCGGCTGGGACTGGGATGGGGACTGTTGCCGGAACAGCAGTGCCAGGCAGACCTTCGGAGCGGGGACCTCGTGGAGCTGGCTCCGGAGCATCCGCTTGACGTTTCCTTGTACTGGCAGCGCTGGAAAATCGACTCACCCCTGTTGAACCAGCTGTCCGCCGCGGTCCGTGAGACGGCGGCCAGGCACCTCCGCGAGCCCGGATCCTGACCGTCGCCCACGAGGAGGGATGCGTCCGCGCAGGCGGCATGCGATACTGGCGGCCGTGACGTCGTCGTATTCGTTCCGGGCCGAACTGTGGCTCTATCCCGGCGAGGCCGGATGGCACTTCCTGACGGTGCCACCGGACGTTGCCGAGGAACTCCGGGAACAGGGAACGGCTTTCCGGAAGGCATTCGGAGCGGTCAAAGTCACGGCGGAAATCTCCGGACACACCTGGCAGACCTCGGTCTTTCCTGACAGCGCCAGCGGCTCGTTCCTGCTCCCGGTGAAGAAGACCGTCAGAGCTGCCGCCCACGTCAGCGCCGGGGATGAGGTGGAGGTCCGCCTCACCGTCCTTGGTGACGGGTAGCACGATTCGCCCTGCCCGAACCATTCCCTTTGCCTTGGCCGCTGAATAGTATTGGCCAACGGCGCGTCGAGGTACGCATCGCATACAAGGGGGACGATGCATGGAACATCCGACGCGACGCAGCGCGCTGCTGGGAATGGGGCTGGCCGCTGTCAGCGTCGGCGTGGGGGCAACCGCAGCCACGGCAGCCCCGGCCCCGGCCGTCACCCTCACACCCTCAGCCGGTCCGCCCGGCAGCAGCGTGACGCTCAGTGGATCAGGGTTTCCGCGATCGTCCTCGGGCACCGTGACGGGCGGCGCGGCGCCAGTACCTTTTCAGACCAGCAAGGGCGGATCCTTCAGTGCGGTGGCCACCATAGCGGCAGCTGTGCAGGGTCCTGTGGCACTGACGGCGGCTGCCGGCAAGACGTCTGTCACCACAACGTTCAGCGTCCTGGCCGGTGTGCCGCCTGTCAGCGGGGCGTTCCTTCGGTTCGGCGTCGCCACCCCAGGGGGAGCCGCGGCCACTGCTGAGCTTGATGCTGTGGCGGCACTCGTGGGGGAAAGCCCGGGTATCGTCCTGTCCTACAAGGACTTCCGGCAGGCCCCGCCGGTTTCCGAGCTGGAATCGGTGGTGCAGCGCGGCGCGATGCCGCTGGTCACCTGGGAACCGTGGATCGCCGGCGCCGGCGTAACCCAGCCGGGCTATGCCCTGGCACGCATCACCGCAGGAGACTTCGACCCGTACATCAGCCAGTGGGCAGCCGCGCTTGCATCCTGGGGCAAGCCGATGATGCTGCGGTTTGCCCACGAAATGAACGGCAACTGGTACCCGTGGGCTGAAGCGGTCAACGGCAATGGCCCCGGGGAATACATTCAGGCATGGCGGCACGTGCACGGTCTCGTCAGCGCGGCCGGAGCAACCAATGTGAACTGGGTGTGGGCGCCCAACGGAGGCGGATCGGTTGAAACCGCCGGGCTGTATCCGGGCGATGCGTATGTGGACACCGTGGGCCTGGACGCCTACAACTGGGGAACAACCCAGGTATGGAGTTCCTGGCAACTGCCCGCAGCCGTGTTCGGTCCCCATCTGGCGGAGCTCCGGACGATCGCCCCCGGCAAACAGATTGTCATCACCGAAACAGCAAGCACCGAGACCGGCGGCAGCAAGCCGGACTGGAACACGGCGCTTGTCTCCTACCTGAGGGCACAGCCTGATGTCTCCGGGTTCGTGTGGTTCAACCTGAACAAGGAGACCGACTGGCGGATCAACAGCAGTGCCGCGTCAGCGTCCGCCCTCTCGTCAGCGCTGGCTTCCCGCCGCTAAAGGGGCAGTCCGCCGCCAGGACGCCTGCCCGGATCCTGCCTGCTCAGTTCCCGCCGGGTCAGATCCCGCCCGGTCAGACCTGCTTGAGCGCCTGTTCCAGATCGCCGATGAGATCGTCCACGTCCTCCAGGCCAACCGAAAGCCGCACCACGCCGTCGCTGAGCCCGATGGCGGCGCGGCCTTCGGGACCCATGGCACGGTGGGTGGTGGTGGCCGGGTGGGTGATCAGGGATTTGGCATCGCCGAGGTTGTTGGAGATGTCGATGATCCGCAGGGCATCCAGCAGCGCAAAGGCGGCGTCCTTGCCCGAGCGGCCACCCGTCGTCGCAAGTTCCAGCGTGAGGACGGTGCCGCCGGCCTTCATCTGCCTGGCGGCCAGCTCGTACTGGGGATGCGACTTCAGCAGTGGGTACTTGACCCAGCTGACGGCCGGCTGCTGTTCAAGCCATTCGGCGAGCCGCAGCGCGGACGCGGAGGAGTGGTTCACCCGGAGCGACATGGTTTCCAGGCCCTTGGTGAGCACCCAGGCGTTGAACGCGGACAGCGCAGGTCCCGTGTGGCGCATCAGTTGCTTGACCGGGCCGTCGATGAATTCCCTGGTGCCCAGGATGGCCCCGCCCAGGACCCTGCCCTGGCCGTCGATGTGCTTGGTGCCGGAGTAGACAATCACATCCGCGCCGAACTGGCCGCAGCGCTGCAACAGGGGCGTGGCAAAGACGTTGTCGACGACGACCGTGGCCCCGGCGGCGTGTGCGAGTTCGCTGACCGCCGCGATGTCCACGATCTCCTGCATCGGGTTCGACGGCGATTCGAAGAAGACGGCCGTGGTGGGCTCGGACAGGGCTTCGCGCCACTGGTCCAGGTCAGGGCCGTCCACGAACACCGTCTCCACGCCCCAGCGCGGCAGGATTTCGTTCAGGATCACAAAGCAGGAGCCGAACAGTGAGCGTGCGGCCACTACCCGGTCCCCGGCTGCCAGCAATGCACCCAGGGCGGTGAAAACGGCTGACATGCCCGACGCCGTCGCAAAGCAGGCTTCCGTACCCTCCAGCAGGCGGAGCCGCTCCTGGAACGTGGCCACGGAGGGGTTGCCGTACCGGGAGTAGACGAATCGTTCGTCCTCCCCGGTGAAGGCGCGCTCGGCTGCGGCTGCGGATTCGTAAACGAAGCCTGAGTTCAGGAACACCGGCTCGGTGGTCTCCTGGAAATTGGTGCGGTCCAGTCCGCCGCGGACCGCCTGGGTGTCAGGGCTCCAGCCGGCGGCATCTTTGTTGAAGGTCACTTAGTTGCTTCCCAGGTTGGTGGGCAGGCCGCGGTTCTTCCAGCCGTTGACGGTGCGCTCGCCGTAGCGGTCCGGCTCGCCTTCGAAACCCTCCAGAACGTTGAAGGAGGTAAAGCCGGCCTGCGTGGCGGCGATGGCTGCGGCGATGGACCGCTGGCCCGAACGGCAGAGGAACACGAGCTCGGTGGCTGGGTCCTCCGGTGCCTGTTGGGTGAGATCGGTGAGGAAATCCGGGTTGGGGATCCCGCCCGGGAACGTCCACTGAATGAACAGGGGATCATTGTCCGTGGCTTTGGTGTCCGGGATTCCGATGTGTGCCCATTCGCCTTCGGTGCGGACGTCCACCAGAATGGCGCCCCGTTCCAGCTTGGCCCAGGCTTCCTGGGGGGTGAGGTCTCCGGCGTAGCTCACGCGTGGCCCTCGCCGTCGAAATCGAGATCGTCCACAGCGGTGGCGACGGCGGCGTCAGCGCTTGCGATGGCTGCCGGGAGGATGAGGGCCTGCGCAACTATCACCTGGCCGCCGTTGGACGTTGCGGCCGGGCTGCCGTGCAGGACATACCCTTCGGCCAGGGCGGTGGAAATCCGTTCACAGAAGGACCTGTCATCCGGTCCCGTAATGAGCCGGTACAACAGTTTCTCTTCAGGGGCGGGGGCGTCAGACACGACGGAACTCCTTCTTTCACGCTTGCAGCTCGAATGGGTCGATATGCCGAGTATTCACCTGAGGCACCCCGCCGCGAAAGGGAGGGTTGCCGACCGGCCAGTCAGGGCTTGGCGCCGGTTCTCATTACTCCCCAAAAACGTAACATCCGGTCCACCCGGCCGCACCGCCGCCGTCGTCATGTTCCGTAACCAATCCGGATTTCCGTAACCTGTGCGTGCTTCTCCGGCAAGCGTCCGGGCGGGACAATCAGGCCATGGGGGACAGCAGCGGGGGAGGCAAGAGGACGCTACGCACGAAGGGAACCGGCATGCGGTTGACTGCCGCGGCACTGTGCAGCGCTTCGATCCTGGCAGCAGTAGCCGGGCTGGCCGGTTGCCGGGACCCTGCAGGTCCGCCGCCCTGCATGCCGCCCACGTACACGGTTTCTCCGGCCGAAGCCCGGCCCGGAGACGAGGTGACGGTCCGCGCGCAGGACACCACGTGCGATGCACGCTACGGTGCGGACGCCAGGGTCCAGGTGACGGTCCGGGATGCGGCCGGCGTCAACGTGCTGGAGGAACTGGCCCCCATGACCGACGACGGCGGCTTCACCTTCGTGTTCACTGTTCCGGCAGAAATGGCCGCCGGGCAGGCAGGGGTGTCGGCCTACCCCTACGGCGTGGACTGGTGCGACGACACCGGAGTCAATAACAGGGTGGCGTCCGGGCCTCAGGCCCTGGTCCGGGTCTCGTGTGCGGAGCGCCTGGTGCCGCTGGTGATCCTGGCCGGCTAAGGCCGGTCATGACAAACCGGCCGGCCGGAACGCGCCCGGCGGCCCGGACCTGCCGGGACCGATAGAGTCTTCGCTGGGGGCACTGGCCGCCATCACTGATAAGCCGTCCTGGGGGAGGGTCCACACCAGCATGCCAAAAGCCACCGTACTCAGACGCGTGCCGCCGTCGGCCGCACCCGGATTCCGCAGCCCGCTGCCTGCAGCGTTCCTCGCGGCGCTGCTCCTCCTGTTCAGCCTCCTGCCTGCCGGTGCTGCCGCAGCCGCCGGGTCCGAACCGGCTCCGGAGGAGGGCAAACCCCTGCTGGGCGCTGTCCTCGAATGGGGCCAGGACTCGGCCGAATCCTTTGCTGAACGGCTGGGGGCTACCCCCGCGGTCTTCGGCCACGACATCTCCATCCCTTTCCGCGACGCAGAAGAGACCAACCTCCGGCAGTTCCTGGACCAGGCTGCCGCAGTGGGCTCCCATGCCATGTTTACCGTCAAGCCCACCGTCCCGCTCGAGCAACTCGATGCGGCGGCGGCCCAGGCGTTCGCAGCTGAAGTCGCCGGCATTTCGTCGGGGTTCCAGGGCCAACTGCTGGTGCGTTTTGCCCCGGACATGAACGGCAGCTGGGTTGACTGGGGGCAACAGCCCGCCGCATATCGCTCTGCCTTCCGGGCCGTCGCGGCCGAGTTCAAGGAAACGGACGACGCCGGCACGGTCATGGTCTGGGAGCCCTACCTTGGGCGGGACTACCCCTTCGAACGGAACCGCAACGCCCCTGCCGCCGGCAGCGAGGGCTTTTCCCTGCTGGACACCAACGGCGACGGCGCCTGGGACGGCGCGGACGCCGCGTATGCGCCCTACTATCCCGGGGACGACGCCGTCGAATGGGTGGGTCTTTCGGCTTACCACGATGACACTGCCGGGAAGGCCGCTGTCAACACCGTGCCTGCGTCCGGGGAGCTGGCGGGGATGCTGGCCGGCTCCGGAAACGAGGACTTCTACGCCAGCTACGTTGAGCAGCGGGACAAGCCGTTCCTCCTGCAGACGGCCGCCTTTTATAGCCCGTCCACCGGCGGCGCCGGGGAAGCCGGGATCAAGGGCGCCTGGTGGGACCAGGCTCTTGACGTGGCCACGTCTGAGCGCTTCAGCAGGACGGCGGCCGTTGTCTGGGACGAGCGGGTCAGCACCCGGGACACCGGTGTTGCCAGCATTGACTGGACCATCACCGGGAACGCTGACGTGGCGGCAGCAGCGCGGGCCCGGCTCGATGCCTCAGGCCTGGTCACCGGACCGGTCACCGACATCCAGGCCGGGCAGGCTTACTCCGAGGCCAATACCCTGACCGGTGCCGCCGCCTGGAGTGTTGGAGCGGCCCTGCTCATCCTGCTCGTGGCGCTGTGGCAGATCCCCCGCAGAGTCGCTGCGGTAGGGGCGTGGGGCTACACCGATCCTTCGAAGCGGGACTCCCGGGTGGACCTGCTGCGCGGCCTGGCCATCGTGTTTGTAGTGGTGAACCACCTGGGGATGACGTCCCTCTTCCAGTTGCTGACGCAGGAGGCGGTGGGCTTTGTCTCCGGCGCCGAGCTCTTTGTACTGTTCTCCGGGCTGGTTGTAGGCATGGTCTACGGGCCGCGGGTCAAGGACGACTTCGGCACGGTAGTGGACCTGACGGCGCGCCGGGCCGGAAAGCTCTATGTCACGGCCCTGGTGGTGCTGCTGGGCATCTTCCTGATCTCGCTGTCGCCGATTTTCCAGACCGATTCCCTCACGTCGTACACCGACCAGGGGACCGGCGGTGCCGGGCATGACTCTGCCGGGCGGGCCTACGATCTGTATGCCGGCATGGAAGCGCTCTTCCAGTTTCCGGTGCCGCCGCAGCTTCTTCCCGCCATTCTGCTCCTGCAGTTCGGGCCGTGGCAGTTCAATGTGATGGGCCTGTATGTCATCCTGCTGCTGGCCAGCCCTTTGATTCTGGCTGCGCTCAACCGCGGCAAAGCCTGGTGGGTGCTCGGGGCAACGCTCGGCATCTATGCGCTGGGCGCAACCACCCGCTTCCGCCTGCTGCCTTCCCAGTTCGAGGACTCGTTTCCCCTGCTGGTGTGGCAGGTACTGTTCGTGATCGGCCTGGTGGCGGGGTTCCACCGGCGGAAAGTGGTGGCGTGGCTGACGGCGAACCCCTGGGCAGTAGTGGTCTGTACTGCAGGTGCAGCCGTTTTCGCGTTCCTGTCCTGGGGCAATCCGTACCTGGCCAATGGCTTTGACCTCCGGTTGGCCGTCATTCCGGACAGCGCCTACCGGGCCATGTACGATTCCTGGTTTGCGCGGACCTACCTTGCCCCCGGACGCCTGCTCAATGTCCTGGTCCTGGTGGTCGCCTCGTACGCGTTTCTCACCGCCTACTGGAAGCCCATGGAGCGTGCCCTGGGCTGGTTCCTCATCCCGCTGGGCCGGGCAACGCTCTACGTGTTCGTCGTTCACGTGGTCCTCATCGCGGTGATCGCCAACATCCCCGTGCTGCGCCAGGGGGATGTGCTCATCAACACCGCCGCCTACGCTGTGATCCTCGGGCTGCTGTGGATCATGGTGCGGAAGCGTTTCCTGTTCCGCATTATCCCGACCTGACGCCAGCGGGCAGGCCTCAGGCTCTAAGAATGCTCAGGCTCTGAAAACGCTCAGGCTTTGAGAATCAGGGCATCGCCCTGGCCGCCGCCGCCGCACAATGCCACCACACCGGTCCCGCCTCCGCGCCGTTTCAGTGCGAGTGCCTGGTGCAGCACGAGGCGGGCCCCGGAAGCGCCCACTGGGTGGCCCAAGGCGATGGCACCGCCGTCGGCATTGATCTTTCCGGCGTCGATCCCGAGGTCCTTGGCCGACTGGAGCACCACCGACGCGAACGCTTCGTTGATCTCAATGAGGTCCAGGTCATCGACGCCCAGGCCCTCCAGTTTCAGCGCCCGCTCGATGGCGCGGGACGGCTGGGAGTGCAGGGAGCCGTCCGGCCCCGCGGTTTGACCGTGGCTGCCGATCTCCGCAATCCACGCGAGGCCGGCCGCTTCCGCCGCAGCCTTGCTGGCCACCACCACGGCAGCGGCGCCGTCGGACAGTGGAGACGAGGAACCGGCAGTGATGGTGGCTGACGGGTCTTTGGAGAACGCGGGCTTCAGCGCCGCCAGGCCCTCAGCGGTGGTGCCGGCACGGATCCCTTCATCAGCATCAATGACGACGGCGGGTCCGCGGCGTTGCGGCACCTCCACCGGGGCGATCTCCGCCGCCAGGATGCCGGCCTCCCTGGCAGCCTCGGCACGTTGGTGCGAACGGGCTGCAACAGTGTCCTGGTCCTGCCGGCTGATGCCGAGTTGGGCGTTCCGGGCGTCGGTGGCGGACCCCATCAGTTCACCGGAAACAGGATCCTGGAGGCCGTCAAAATTCAGGGAATCCAGCAACGGGGCATCGCCGATCGCCACGCCGCTGCGGAGCCGGGGCAACAGGTGCGGGGCGTTGGTCATGGACTCCTGGCCTGCTGCGACGATGAAATCTGCCTCACCCGCGCGGATCATCCGGGCGGCGTCAATCACGGCTGTCAGGCCGGACAGGCACAGCTTGTTGATGGTCACCGTGGGCACATCCCAGCCGATACCGGCGGCGAGACTTGCCTGCCGGGCAGGCCCCTGGCCTGCGCCGGCCTGGATCACCTGCCCCACAATCACGGCCTGGATCAGCTCCGGCGCCACCCCCGAGCGCTCCAGGGCGTTCCGGATGGCGTGGGCACCCAGCTGGCTGGAGGTGAGGGAGGACAACCCGCCGCGGAACCGGCCGAAGGGGGTGCGGGCGCCGCCGAGGATGACGGGAATGTGAGCGTCGTTGCCCATGGTGTGCCTTTCCATGCTGCGGATCCAGGAGGTCTCAGGGCCAGCTTAGGCGAAATCCGGCGGTCCATTGGCGGTCCCGCATCAGCGCTGCTTCAGGCGTCAAGGATCAGCTGGTGCAGCAGGTGGTCCTGCCAGCGGCCGGCGATCTTCAGGTACTCCGGGGCAACCCCGATTTCCTGGAATCCGGTGCTCCGGAGGATCCTGCGTGAGGGCTCGTTGTGGAGCAGTGTGGCAGCCTGAACCCGGTGCAGCCCCAGGCTTTCCCGGGCCTGGTTGGCGGCAAACCTGACGGCCGCCGAACCGATGCCCTGGCGGCCCAAACCGGCATCCACCCAATACCCGAGGTTGGCATTGAGGAACGGGCCGCGGACGATCCCGGTCAGCGTCACGGCGCCGACGATTTTCGCGGACTCGGCGCCGTCCACCAGTACCCACGGAATTTCCTGGCCCACCGAAAGCTGGGCGAGTTTGGCCTGGATGATGTTCAGTTGGTGGCCTGGCGAAAAGAACGCCTCATCGCGCGCGGGCTCCCACGGTGCCAGGTGATCGCGGTTCCGGCTGTATGCCTGGCTCATGCCGGCGGCGTCGGTGCGGCGGAGCAGCCGGATCCAGACTCCCGGGACCAGCGGCACCGTCAGATCCGAAGGCGTGAGGCTTTCCTGGGCCACTGCTGCCTACGTCCGGGCGAGAAGGGCTGCCACGAAAGCTGCCGTGGTTGCCAGGACCCTTGAGCCCTGGCATCGGCTGCAGTTGATGTCAGCAGCCAAGGTGTCCTTGCGGGCGTCAAGTACCACTACGGATCCGACACTCAGGTGCTGGTCCGTGTCGCAATCCGCGCACCACGGAAGACTTCCCCGGGGCTGCAGGGCGCCCCGGGGAAGGTATGAACAGGCTGGGGTGTTCATTGGCTAGACCAGGCCCGGGTAGCTGGTCAGGATGTAGTCGGCAGCGGCCGGACCCTTCATGCGCAGGCCGTTCCGCTCGGGGCGGATGCGGTCCTTCATGGCTGCCCAGAAGGCGGTTTCGTTACGGATCGGGCGTTGGTTGATGTGGCACCAGCTGGTGTAGAGGCCGTAGAGGGGGTCTTTGTCGAGGGTGACTTCAAATTCGGTGTCGCAAGAGGTGGCTTCGGAAAGGAATGTGTCGTACTGGGAATGTGCCATGGAGGCTCTCTTCCGCGAGGTGCATTTTGTGGCTGCCGTTCGGCTACAGCAGCCGTGCCTGAACGCCTTGCACTGGGAGTCCGGGGTGTCGATACGGGTGACGGGGAAACTGTTTTCAGCAGGTTCCCTACAATGTAGACTGTAGCCGTAGACTACAGATTCAGCAAGCGTCTTTATTATTTGCTGGCCATGTAGGCAACACCTACACAGGACGGAATTTCCATGGCTTCCCCGAAGGATCCCGTAACCGAGGCTTCCGCTCAGAAGCTCCGGCTGAGTAAGGAAATTGTGCTGGCAGGCGCGCTGGACCTGGTGGACACCGAGGGCCTCGATGCACTGACCATGCGGCGGCTGGGGCAGGAGCTGAACTGCGATCCCATGAGCCTCTACCGGTACGCCGAAAACCGGGCAGCGTTGCTGGACGGTGTCTCAGAGCTGGTCTTCAACGAGCTTGAGATCTTCCCCCACGACCCGGACTGGAAGGCTCAGCTGCGCAGGATCGCCCACGATCTGCGGCTCCTGGCCCTGCGGCACCCCAACGTCGTCCCGCTGCTCGTGACCAGGCCGCTGTCAACGCCGCTTGGGCTGCGGCCGCTGGGAACCCTGCGGCCGCTGGAACAGATCCTCTCGCTTCTGGTCGACGCCGGGTTCGAACCAACGGATGCGTTGCACGTTTACCGCGCCTACTACGGCTTCCTGTACGGGCATATCCTCAATGAGCTCCAGGAGTTCATTGTGGATCCGGAGGAAAACGAGGTCCTGCTCCGGCTCGGCCTGCACAGGCTGCCGGCCAAGGACTTCCCCAGGCTCCGGGCCCTTGCACCTGTCCTTGCCGACTACGACGGCGCGGCAGAGCTGGACCAGGGATTGACCATCCTGCTTTGCGGCCTGGAATCCAGCCTCACGCAGTCGGTGCCGTCCGCCACCGACTGATCCGCCACCGACCGACCCTCCGCCGGCCCGGCCCTCCGCAGGCGCGCGAGCTGCCTGCGGTGCATGGCGTTATGGACTGGTGCTACTCGAACGACGCCCGGCGCCGGTCCGAAAGCCTGGTGTTCCACACATCGGGCTTATTGACCTTAAAGCGGCGCCCGGTCAGGGCCCGGGCGTTCAGCCGGATGTAGTGCTCCTTGCTTCCCGGCTGCCAGGGCTCCAGGCTGAGGGCATCAACGGCATCCTTTTCAGCCTGGTCCTCGATCAGCGCCGTGTCGCCCCGCACCACAACACTCCAGGCTTCCTCGGTGTGTGGGTCGTAGCCGTCGATTTCCAGGGCCGCAGGCCGCTCGGATGAGGCCACCCACAGTTTGGTGCCGGCGGAGGTCCGGAAGACGATGCTCCTGCGGTCCAGGGCATAGTTCACCGGAAAGATCTCGGGGTGGCCGTCAACGACCAGGGCCAGGCGGCCCACGGCGTCGTTGGCGAGCAGTTCCCAGCATTCGTCAAACGTCAGGTTGATGTTCGGCTCCGTGTGCGAGTTCATGCACCACACCTTACGGCCCGGGCTCCCGGCCCAACAGGGCCTGACCAGCACTTGGCCACATTCCGCGGCCAAATTCTCCCGGCCGGCTTTCGTCGTTTCAGCCATTGGAACCAGGCCCCTTTCGCACCTGCGCGGGCAGTTACGGTGAAGTCTCCTGGCCTGGTGGTTCCCCCAGGCCCCCGGCGGAGGGCAGAAGTAGCTCAGTGACAGACAGCAACCCCGGGAGCAGCGGCCTCACGCCGGGCTCCCTGACACCCGTCATCCCCGGTTTCTTCCCGGACCCCACCATCTGCCGTGTTGGGGACGATTTCTATCTGGCGACTTCGAGCTTTGAGTACTTTCCCGGGGCGCCGATCTTCCACAGCCGCGATCTGGTCCAGTGGGAGCAGATCGGAAACATCCTGACCCGCCGGAGCCAGTTCGTGGCCGGGGACAGGCGCAGGTCGGGCGGCATTTTCGGGTCCACGCTCCGCCACCACAACGGACAGTTCTGGTTCGTGACCACCAACATGAGCGATTTCGGCGGCGGGCACCTGCTGTTCCATGCCGCCGATCCCGCCGGGCCATGGAGCGAACCGGTTCCGATTGCGGGCACACCGGGCATCGATCCGGACATTGCGTGGGACGACGAGGGAAACTGCTACCTCACCTGGCTGGGTTTTGGCCCCGGCGCAGGCGGCTCGGGCGTGGTCCAGGCCCGGCTGGATCCGGAGGAGGGCAGGCTGCTGGAAAGCCCCCGAAAACTCTGGCAGGGATCGGGCCTGGCGCACCCGGAGGGTCCGCACCTTTACCGGACGGGTGGCTGGTGGTACCTGATGATCGCCGAAGGCGGCACTGAGCGGGGCCACTCAGTGTCCATCAGCCGGAGCACGTCCCCCACCGGGCCATTCGAACCGCACCCTGACAACCCCGTCTTCAGCCACCGCAGCCTCGGAACCCCCGTTCAGAACGTGGGTCACGCGGACCTTGTCCAGGGTCCCGACGGCGGCTGGGCGGCAGTCCACCTGGGCGTGCGGGTCCGCGGCTCCAGCCCCGGCTATCACGTGCTCGGCCGGGAGACGTTCCTTGCCGGCATTGACTGGGAGGACGGCTGGCCCCGCTTCGAGGAGGAACGCTTTCGTATCCCGGCGCCGGACACGTCCTTCACGGATGACTTTTCGTCCGCTGCGCTGCACCTGAGATGGGTTTCGCCGGGCAACGATCCGGCGTCGTTCAGCCGGCCTGCCCCCGGTTCAGGCCGCCACCTCGCCGGCGAGGGTGAAGACGGTGCGGCAGGGACCGTGCCGCTGCTCGCCACCCGGGTGCGCGATGAAACGTGGGTAGCGCGCGCCACTCTCAGGCCGGTGGAAGGAGCCGCTGAACTGGTGCTCAGGATCGACGGGTCGCATTGGTACGCCGTCCAGGCTGACGGTGGCACCGTGCGGGCGCTGGCACGGATTGGCCCGCTGCAGCAGGAAATCGCGACGGCGGAACGCCGCCTGGGCGGTTCGCCCCTGGAGTTGGAGATCGCCTGCGCCGAGGCACCGTCGGCAGGCCAGCCCGGGAAGAACGTCGGGCCGGATGAAGTGTCGCTGGGGTTCCGTGCGGACGGGAAGCTGACGGTGCTGGCCCGGCTCGACGGCCGCTATCTGTCCACGGAGGTGGCCGGCGGATTCACCGGCCGGGTCATTGGAGTATCAGCCAGTGGCGGCAGCGCCGTGCTGGAACGCTTCGAGTATTCAGCAGTCAGTCCGCAGGCCCGGACCAGTTACCCAGATGCTTCAGGAGGGCATCCAGAACCGGAAGCTGGCCCTTCACCAGTTTGATCCGGGCGTCGGGTTCGGCAACCCACCGGGCGTCGTCCACCTCCGGGAACTCCTGGATCCTGCCTGATCCCCTGGGCCATTCCAGCGGAAAAGTGTTGCTCACTATCTGTTCGGGCCGGAAATCAGACTCCGCTGCGAACACGGTGATGATTTTCCCTGACGGCTGCCGGAACCCGCCCAGCGGCAGGTAGTCCACGGGCGGCGGGGGTGTACCGATTTCCTCCGTAAACTCCCGCAAAGCGGCCAGCAGCGGATCTTCCCCTGCCCCGTATTCGCCTTTGGGGATTGACCACGACTGGGTCGGCTTGCGCGCCCAGAACGGTCCGCCCATATGGGCTATCCAGACTTCAAGCCCGGTTGCCGGGCCGCGCCGGTACAACAGGATTCCTGCACTTCGAACTGCCATTTCTGTTCCTCCCCGCCAAGGCTATACCTGGCCAGGAAAGGGCCAGCAAAGGAGGCGGGCACCTGGCCGGTGCCCGCCTCCTTATTGGCCGCTTGAGATTGGCCGCTTGAGCGTCAGCTCATAGGGTCAGCCCAAGGATCAGCTCAGGGTCGCGGTGTCGATCACGAAGCGGTAGCGCACGTCCGAGGCGAGGACCCGCTCATAGGCGTCGTTGATCTTGCCGGCCGGGATGACCTCGATCTCGGACCCGATCCCGTGCTGGGCGCAGAAGTCCAGCATCTCCTGGGTTTCGCGGATGCCGCCGATCATTGAACCGGCGAAGGACCGGCGGCCCATGATGAGGGCGAACGCGTTGACCGGGAGCGGTTCCGCCGGTGCACCGACGTTCACCAGGGCGCCGTCAAGGGTCAGCAGCTGCAGGTAGGAGCTGATGTCGATCGACGCGCTGACGGTGTTGATGATCAGGTCGAAGCTGCCGGCCAGATCGGTGAAGGTGTTCTCGTCGCTGGTTGCGAAGTAGTGGTCGGCGCCCAGGCGGAGGCCGTCCTCCTGCTTCTTCAGCGACTGGGAGAGGACCGTGACCTCGGCGCCCATGGCGTGGGCGAGCTTGACGGCCATGTGGCCGAGTCCGCCGAGTCCGACGACGGCGACCTTCTTGCCGGGGCCGGCACCCCAGTGCCGCAAGGGGGAGTATGTGGTGATGCCTGCGCACAGGAGGGGAGCGGCGGCGTCGAGCTCGATGCCTTCGGGGATCCGCACCACGAAGTCCTCTGTCACGACGACGTGGGTGGAGTATCCGCCCTGGGTGATGGTGCCGTCGCGGTCCACTGCGCCGTAGGTGCCCACGTTTCCGGCCAGGCAGTACTGCTCTTGGCCCTTGACACAGTTGGCGCATTCACGGCAGGAGTTGACCATGCAGCCGACGCCCACACGGTCGCCCACCTTGTGTTTGGTCACGTCGGTACCCACCTCGGTGACGATGCCGGCTATTTCGTGGCCGGGGGCCAGCGGGTAGCTCTGGGGTCCCCAGTCGCCGCGGACAGTGTGGATGTCGGAATGGCAGATGCCGGCGAACTTGATGTCGATGAGCACGTCATGGGGTCCGACGTCCCGGCGTTCGATCGTGGTGGGAACGAGATCCCCGGTTGCGGACGGTGCAGCGTAAGCGTTTACGGTAAGCATTCTTCTCCAGTGTTGATTGTTCGAATGATTCAGTCGGTGCGGGGAGAGGATTCAGGACCCGATCAGGTGGAGCTGACACGGTCAGCCGCAGTTTCCCGGGCGTGCCGTCAATGGCGGAGTACAAGGGGCAGTGGCGGAGTGCAAGGGGCGGAGTACGGGCCGGGGGCCTCGCCGCCCGGACTGCCGATGGTGAACATCAAGCTGCCGGAATCCCGTTACGGTGCCAAACCCATGGGCACATCCGCGTACTGGGCAGTATCCAGCCTACCAAGGGCGCCCGCCGTCGTTCGAATCGTGGTTCCTCTCCCTGGCTTGCTCTCCAGCAAACAGCATCGGCGGCCACTGAGGGAGTCCCTGCTGATACCGGTACTGGCAGTGCCTCCCAACGGCACTGCCGGCCAGGAAGCGCTGCCGCCCCGGAAGCGCTGAAACCCGGGACGGTGCTACTGAATCCCGGCGTACAGGGCGTTGAGTTCGGCAGTCAGCTGTTTCTGCAGGGCCGGGGTTCCGATTTCCTTGCCGTCGATGTGGTTGACCGGTGCGAGCAGCCTGATGCTGGAAATCAGCCACACTGCATCGGCGTCGAGCAGGTCCTGCGGTTCCAGCGGACCGTAGCCGAGTTCCCAGCCGGCAGCTTTGGCGGCTGTGAACAGCGCTCCCTGGGAGGTTCCGGGGAGGATGCCGCTGTCCAGCTGCGGCGTGATGAGGCGGCGGATGATGCGCGTACCGCCTTCGCCGTCGCCGGTTGTCTCCAGGTGGGCCAGCAGAACGGTGGAGGTGGGGCCCTCCAGGACCCGGCCGTCCGAGGAAGTGAAGATGACGTCGTCTGCGCCCTGCTTGCGGGCGTGGCGGAGGGCCGCCATGTTCACCGCGTAGGAGAGCGTTTTGGCGCCGAGCAACAGCCACGGCGCGCGTTCGGCGACGTCGCTGTCGTAGCCGCGGTCCAACAGGATGACGTCGATG
>NZ_QAIQ01000144.1:0-3147 GCF_003061105.1 Arthrobacter sp. HMWF013 | reverse complement strand
CGGACTCTGCCGGCGCGGGGTGCTGGCTCCGGTGTTCTGCCAGCCCGGTTCCGATGGCCGCGCGCCACCGGTCCTGGCCGGGAATCACCAGATCGAGGACCTCGGCCGAGCCGCCCAGCCGGTCCAGATGGGCCTGCAGCTTCCGCACCGTGCCGCCCACAGAGAGCATCGACTCGAAGACGCCGTCACCGCGCGTGGCACCCTGGTCCGTGGCCAGCAGCTGCGGCTGCGCAGCATCAGCCAGCCGGCCGGCCGGAAGCTCCGGGTCCAGGAAAACAAGCACCACAGTGGCAGGAGAAGTCATGGCTCCAGCTTAGTCGGGCCCGCCGCCGATAAGATGGGGGTCATTGCCCCGGCCGGAATCCGTCCGCCGGGGTGCATACTGCGGGGGTAAATCGAGTGCTGTGGCCAGTTTCGCTGTTGGGTACGGCCCCGGGATGGGTTGTGGTGCTGCTCGGCCTGGCCGACCTGGTGATCAGGGTCCTGGCCGTTGGCATCATTCCCGGCAACAGGCGTCCCACCACCGCCATGGCGTGGCTGCTGGGCATCTTCTTTGTCCCGTTCGTTGGCCTGATCCTCTTCCTGCTCTTCGGCAACTTCAAGCTCTCCAGCCGCCGGCGGCAGCAGCAGGAGATCGTCAACACCCGGGTGCGTTCGGGCATCTCGGCGCTCGCCGACGTCGAAAGCGACTACCCCGGCCCGGAATGGGTGAAGTCCGCCGGTGAACTGAACCGCCGCCTGGGCTCACTGCCCATGGTGGACGGCAACTCCGTTGAACTCATCCCCGGCTATCCCGATTCGATCCTGGCCATGACCCAGGCTGTGCGGAAAGCCAAGAAGTTCGTCAACGCCGAGTTCTACATCATGAGCACGGACCACATCACCAACGATCTGCTGACCGCCCTCGAGGAGGCTGCCGAACGCGGCGTGGAAGTCCGGGTCCTCTTCGATCACATCGGCACCCTGCGGGTCGCGGGATACCGCAACTTCCTGAAGAGGCTCAAGGCAGGCAAAATGCAGTGGAGGCGGATGCTCCCGCTGTTGCCCACCCAGGGCCAGTGGCGCCGGCCGGACCTGCGCAACCACCGCAAGATCATGGTGATCGACGGCGAAATAGCCTTCACCGGCTCGCAGAACCTGATCGAGCCGTCGTACAACAACAAGCGGCACCGCAAAGCCGGCCGCGAATGGGTGGAGCTGATGGCTTGCATGCGCGGGCCGATCGTCACCACCCTGAACGTCGTCTTCGCCACCGACTGGCTCAGCGAAACCGACGAGTCCCTGGAATACCAGCTGCAGCTCCCCGCCAACCCGGAACCGGGCCACGTCACCGCCCAGGTGGTGCCCAGCGGCCCCGGGTTCATCACCGAAAACAACCTGCGCCTTTTCAACACCCTCATCTACTCTGCGCAGCACCGGATCTCCATCTGCAGTCCGTACTTCGTGCCGGACGATTCCCTGCTCTACGCCATCACCACGGCAGCCCAGCGCGGTGTGGACGTGGAACTGTTCGTCTCCGAAAAGGGTGATCAGTTCCTGGTCCACCACGCCCAGCGCTCCTACTACGAGGCACTGCTGGAGGCCGGCGTCCGGATCTACCTCTACCAGGCGCCGTTTGTGCTGCACGCCAAGCACTTCACCATCGACGACGAAGTGGCCGTCCTGGGCTCGAGCAACATGGACATGCGGTCCTTCTCGCTGAACATGGAGGTCTCGGTCATGCTCCTGGGAGCGGAGATTGTCAACAGCATGCGGGCAGTGGAAAACACTTACCGGGACATCTCCAGCGAGCTCCTGCTTAAGGAATGGGTGCGGCGCCCGCTGGCAGCCCGGTACGTGGACAACGTGGCGCGGCTGACGGCAACCGTCCAGTAGCAGCCCTGCTGCCGGTTATCAGCCGGCGGGGAACTCTGCGCCCAGCGTGGAGAGCACCCCGTAGGCCTTCACCCGGATTTCGTCGTATTCCTCCTCCGGCACGGAATCCGCGGTGATGGCGCCGCCGACGCCGAGGGCCAGTAACGCTGCCGGCTCGTCGCTGCCGTCTCCAGGCTCCGTGGTGGTCACCACGGTGCGGATGGCCACTGCCAGGTCCGTGGCGCCGTTCAGCGAAAAGTAGCCGATAGCGCCGGAATACAGTCCGCGCGGCCCGTCTTCCAACCGGTCAAGGATGGCCATGGTGCTGATCTTCGGGGCGCCGGTCATGGAACCGGCCGGGAAACACGCGGCCACCGCTTCTGCCCTTGGCGAGCCGGGCAACAGCTGCGCATCGATGGTGCTGACCATCTGGTGGACGGTGGCGTAGCTTTCGATCTCGCAGAGCCGGCTGACGGTGACGGTGCCGGGTTCGGCGAAGTGGCTGAGGTCGTTCCGCAGGAGGTCTACGATCATGATGTTCTCAGCACGGTCCTTCAGCGACGACGACAGCTCCTCACGCAGTTGCCTGTCACTCTCCGGATCAGCACCCCGGCGGCGGGTGCCCTTGATCGGTTCGGCGCGCATGCCGCCGTCGGACGTGATCTTCAGGAACCGCTCCGGTGACGTGCTGGCCACGGTGAGGGCGCCGAACCTGAGGTAGCTGGCGAACGGCGCCGGGTTTTTTTGCCGCAGCGCCAGATACACCGGCCACGGCGCGGCCTCGGCGGCAGGCACCCGGGCCGTCATGGTGGTGGTGAGGCAGACCTCGTACGAATTCCCCTCGTGGATTTCGTGCTGGGCCGCGGCGATCTTGGATTTGTAGGCGTCCTCGGTGTCGCGGCCGCTGAACGCAATGCCGCCGGGCACCACTGTGTGGAGGGGATCCGGAGCAGGGGCTGCCGCTGCGGCCACGGCGGTGCGGGCGGCTTCCAGCCACTCGTCGGCATCCGGGGCCTCCAAAGCGAGGAGCCAGGCCGTTCCTTCGGCATGGTCCAGGACGATTGCCCGGCCTGCGAAGATCAGTGCCGCATCCGGGGTGGGTGCGGTCACGTCCGTCCCCCCGGTTTCGCGCTTGAGCTCATAACCCAGGCAGCCCAGCCAGCCCAGGGTGAAATCTCCGGGGTAGCCGTCCGGGCTGCGGAGGGCCCTGCGTCCCCAGACGGTATCGAGCCAGCGAAAGAACGGGCCGCGCACGCGGGCGGTGGCTGAGCCGGCGGTCATCAGGCTTTCACC
>NZ_QAIQ01000143.1 GCF_003061105.1 Arthrobacter sp. HMWF013 | reverse complement strand
CCTGTGCGCTGCCTCTTAGACGTCGCGTTTCTTGAGCACGACGGCGGCGACAACCACCGGGATGACCACCCAGGCGCCGAGGACCAGGGCAGCCTGCCACGCCTCGAGCGTGTCGGGTACGTGCTGCACGGCCGTCATGGGCTCCACCGTGTTGCCGGGCAGGTACTTGCGGGTCTGGACGAAGAAGTCTCCCGGAATCAGCTGGAACGCGATCGGAGCGACGAAGAACAGGCCCACCAGGGTCATGATGCCGCCCGCGGAATTCCGGAGCAAGGTGCCCAGCGCCATGCCGATGGCGGCAACAGCGGCCACGTAAGCACTGTTGATCAGCAGCATCTTCACTGACTGCGAGCTGGAAAGGTCCAGGTTCAGGTCGTAGTTGTCCAGGATCGGCACGGACACAAGACCCGCCACGTACACGGACAGTGCGGTGACAATGAATGCGGTGACCATGACCACCAGCAGCTTCGCGACGAAGGCCGGCGTCCGCTTGGGTACTGCGGCGAAGGTGGAGCGTGCCATTCCGGTGGTGAACTCCGAGCTCATCAGCAGCACCCCAAGGGAGCCCAGAATCAGCTGTGCGAAGGCGATACCGGACGTTGGCACACCGACGGCGATGTCCCCGCCCTGGGCGGCAAAGGCAGCGGCGGCCTCCGGGTCATTCAGGGCCTGCTCGGCAAACTGGCCGGTTCCCCACGCGGATAGGGCACCGAAGCCCACCACAACCAGGACGGTGCAGGCAAGGAGGATGAGCGTGGAAAGCAAGGTACGGAACTTGATGAACTCGGAGTTGAGCACCCGGGGGAAAGAGGGGCCGGGGCCTGTGCTGGTGCCATCGCCAGGCAGTTGACCGGCCAGGGCTGCGCCGGCGTGCGCTCCGCGGCGGGAGGGGTTGGGTTCGAGGGTGGTTGAGCTCATGGCTTAGTTGCCTCCGGCCTGGACGGGAGCGTCGGCGCCCGTGGTGATCAGCGAGTGGTATTCGACCTCGTCCTTGGTCAGTTCCATATAGGCTTCCTCAAGGCTGGCCTGCAGCGGGGTGAGTTCGTAGATCATGGTGTGGCTCTCGAGCGCTGTCCGGGCGATCTGGCGGGGATCGAGGCCGGTCACCTCAAGCAGTTCGTTGTCCTGGAGCTCCACGGAAACACCTTCGCCGGCGAGCAGCCGCATCAGCTGTTCGGGCTGGTCGGTGCGGACCCTGGTGCGGATCATGCCCTTGCCGTTGATGATGTCTGTAATGGGCGCATCGGCAATGATCCGGCCGCGGCCGATCACGATCAGGTGGTCTGCGGTGAGTGCCATTTCGCTCATCAGGTGGCTGGAGAGGAAGACGGTGCGTCCCTCGGAGGCCAGGTACTTGACCAGGTTCCGGACCCAGACAACACCCTCCGGGTCCAGGCCGTTGACGGGCTCGTCCAGGATGATGGTCTGCGGATCGCCGAGCAGGGCCGCGGCAATCCCAAGCCGCTGCCCCATGCCGAGCGAGAAGCCGCCCACCTTTTTCCTTGCCACCTCGGTGAGCCCTGTCATTTCAATGACGTCGTGCACCCGTTTTTTCGGAATGCTGTGCGTTGCGGCCATGGCCAGCAGGTGGTTGTAGGCCGAGCGGCTCGTGTGGACTGCCTTGGCATCGAGCAGGGCCCCGACGTCGCGAAGCGGCGCTGCATGGCGGGTGAACGGTGAACCGTTGACGGTCACCGTGCCCGACGTCGGCCGGTCCAGTCCCATGATCATGCGCATGGTTGTTGACTTGCCGGCGCCGTTGGGGCCGAGGAAACCGGTAACCCGGCCGGCCTCGACAGTGAAATTGACTCCGGCGACGGCGGTTTTCTCGCCGAAAACCTTTGTCAGGCCTTTTGCCTCAATCATGGACGTGTTCCTTCGAATGGCAGCCGGACGGCTGCGGGATGGCTGAAAGGATGGTGATTACTGTCCACGCTACCCATGACGCAGGCCGATTTCGTGCGACTCAGGGATGAATCAGGGTCGAATCAGGGTTTGTCCAACGTCATGATCAGGGGCGGTTCATGGCCGGGGCGAGTAGTAGGCCAGTGCTTGCTGTTTGACCCGGATCCGCACGCTCCGCACGCCCGCCACCGCTTCGCCGTCGACCGCCAGAACCATGGGGGACCCGTCTGCCTCAATCCGGACCTCTGATGCCTCCCGCAGGTGTGTGATCCTTGACGTCGCCACCGTTCCGGTCAGCACCGACCACAGCAGGCGCAGTCGGGCAAAGTGCTCGTCAGCGGTGATCATCCGGACATCAAGGACCGAGTCGTCCAGCACTGGCCGCAACAGCGGCGCGTGGTCGCGTGGGTAGTAGCGTCCGCGCCCAACGTAGGCGATCCACACCTTGTGCTTCACACCGTCCACGGTCAAGGTGGTGGGAGTTCCCGCCGCGAAGGTACGGAACATGGCCACAACACCTGCCAGCGGTTTGCCGAGCGCCGGCTGCAGCTGTTCCCTCCGCCGGACCAGGTTGGGGTACAGGCCGATACTTGCCGTATTCAGCATGATGTGTTCGGCGGTCTCCGGGTTGCCTGCCAGCCCCCGCTCCACGGTCACCATGCCAACGTCGGCGCGGGCCGCCTCGCCGCGGGTTGCTGCAGCCACGGCCTCCTGGAGGCTGCCGGTTCCGGCGTCCCGGGCAAAGTGGTTCAGCGTCCCGCCGGGAAGGACCAGCAAGGGGAGGGAACGCTCGACGGCGGCAGCGGCCGCCGTGCCAACGGTTCCGTCACCACCCCACACGCCCAAGGCCACCGTCTCAGGGCGGTCGACGAGTTTCACAATTGCTTCTTCCAGAGCCTCGTCCGGCTTGACCGTCTCTATATGCGCCTTCGGGAATACGTCTTGGAGGGCGCCGGCGGTTTGCTCTGTGAAGGCACCGCCAAGCGTGTTCACCACGATGCCGAGGCCTGCGCCGTCGGGGAGTTCGGGCGCCTCCGTCCAACTGCGTGCAGTGGCCGGAAACGGCGGGCGGACCGGCCACCACTTGCGGGTGATCAGGGCAGCCCCCGCACCAATGGCTGATCCGAAGATGACGTCCGACGGCCAGTGGGCCCCGGTATGCACCCGGGAATAGGCGACGCCGGCCGCGAGCGGGGCCAGCGCCGCTCCCAGGCCGGGGTGGATGAGTCCCGCGCCCACCGCGAAGGCAACGGCTGATGCAGAGTGTCCGGACGGCATGGAGGAACTGGTGGGCTGGGGGTGCACAAACCGGAAAACCGGCAGGTGCTCCGGGAGGGGGCGGGTACGCGGGAGCAGGGTCTTGAATCCGAGGTTGGTGACCGCAGAGGCAACCGCCTGCGCGATCAGGCCGTGCAAAGCGGCCCGCCGCGGCTTTCCGGGAAAGGCAGCCATCACGGCAGCCGCCCCCATCCACAACTTGCCGTGGTTCGCGGAGGCTGACAGGCGGCGGAAGAAGGTGTCGTGGTCACCGCCCGGGAAGGACGACACCCTGCGGACCAGGTACCGGTCCAAGCGGCTGATCTGGCCCGGTCCCTTGCGCCATACTCTGTGCATCTCCCCACCCTACTGCGGAGGGGGAGCAGTGCCCCGCAGTGCCGTGCCGTGGGCGGGCGCTCCGTCCGGAGGGCCCCTACTTCGAGGTCAGTGGCTTCGCTGCGCCCGCGAGGAGCAGCGCCACCAGGATCGGCGCCAGGATGGCCAGCAGCGCCAGATGGATGCCGGTGAGATCGCCCAGGTAGCCCAGCAGCGGCGGTCCGGCGAGGAACGAGACATACCCCAGCGTGGATACAACCGAAACGCGGGCAGCCGCATGCTTCGGATCGTCGGCAGCCGCGGACATTCCCATGGGGAAGGCAAGTGCTGCGCCGACGCCCCACAGGGCGGCGCCGATGGCAGCGAGCCACACGTTCCCGGCGAGTACAAACAAACCCAGGCCGGCCGCTGCTGCCCCCATGCTGGCGCGGAGCACCGCGACGCGTCCAAACTTGTCGATGACCCGGCCGCCGAAGAACCTCATGGCCGTCATGGCCAGGACAAACAGGGCGAACATCAGGGCGCCGGTGGATTCTGAGGTTCCCAGCCCGTCGACGGTTGCCTTGGCGATCCAGTCGTTTCCTGCACCTTCGGTCAGGGTTGCGCCGAGAACCACCACACCGATCAGCAGGGTCCGGCTGTCACGCCAGGCGGATCCCGTTGGAGCCTTGGGTTCACCGTCGGCAGGGGCCGCCGCAGGCATGTGGGGGAGGAAATAGCGGGGAGCAATCAGCGCCACGATGACCACGGCACCGGCGATGACCAGCAGGTGGAGCGGAAGGCCAACGCCGATGCTCGAGAGCCCGGCGCCGATCAGCGCCCCCACAAAGGCCCCGCCGCTGAAGGCTGCGTGGAACTGGGGCATGATGGTCCGCCGCAACTTGTGCTCGACATCGGCTCCCTCAATGTTCTGGGAAACGTCCCACAAGCCGATGCCAATGCCAAAGAAGAACAGGGCAACGGCGGTGCCCACCACCGATTCCATTGACAGGGAGAGCGCAATCCCCACGCCGGCCAGGGCTGCCACTACGCCGGCGGAGCGAACAGCGTTCGCGGTGCCGATCCTTCCCACCACAAGTCCCGCCGTCGGAAGCGCAAGCAGCGAGCCGATGGCCGTGCACAGGAGCAGCGTGCCCATCTGGCCGGAGGTCAGGTGCAGTGTTTCGGTGACGGCAGGAATACGTGCGGCCCAACTGGCGAAAACGAAGCCATTGACTCCGAAGACCACAAACGTGGCGGCGGCCGCTGCCCGGAGGGAGGGCCCGGCCGTGGTGCTGGTGTTGATGCTCATGCTTTGACTACTTCCACCGATAGCTTGTTAAGGTGTGCGCGCTCATCCGCACTGAAATCTTTGTCCGTCACGATCACGTCCACTGCCTCAAGGGCAGCAATCATTGCCACGCCGCTAGCATTCCACTTGGAACCGGCGCCGGCCACAATGAGCCTGCCCGATGATTCAAGGCCCGCCCGCTTCACTGCTGCATCCTCAAGATCATGGGCCAGCAGGCCGTCCCTGAAGTTCACCGCGCAGGGCGTCACCACCGCCGTGTCGAACCGGAGGGAACGGATGTTGGACTCCGCCAGGGGACCTCGGAAGCACAGTTCCCCGGGGACCAGGCTCCCCCCGGGCAGAAGCAGCGCGGGACGGTGCCCGGCATCGCCGCCGTCACCTGTCACCGCATTCAGCGCACGCACCGACGTCGGCATCAGGGTGAGCTCCCGGCCCCGCAGGGCCTTGGCGATTTCCGTTGCAGTACTGCCGCTGTCCAGCCACACATGTTCCCTGTCGCCCAACAACCCGGATACGGCCGTCGCGATGCGGCTCTTGACATCGCGGTCTTCTAGTTCGCGTTGCCCGTACCCCGGGTTCTCACCACGGCCGATCAGGCTCTTGGCGCCACCATGGACCCGACGGAGAACCCCGTTGGCCGCGAGCACCTCAAGGTCGCGGCGGATCGTGGCGCCGGAGGCTTCGCATGCTGCCACCAGCTCATCCACGCTCACCTCGGTCCGTTGCCTCAGCAACTCACCGATCAGCCGGTGGCGCTCGTCTGTTTTCATGCTTATATGCTAACCAATCTTGATCATTTAATCATTTCCGTGATTGCGCCGGGTCCCCTCTTCCCCAGCGCCGGGAGTAGGGTTTGGCTATGGCGGAGGAATTGTTCAAAGACGGCAAGTTATCCGGAACCGGCGGGTACCTGGACGGGGAAAGGCAGGGGCGCTGGACTTTTTACTACCGGAACGGCCAGGTCAAAGCTGAGGTGGGTTATCAGAAGGGCCAGTTGGACGGACCCTGCACCTGGTACCGCGAGGGCGGCGGCCTGCTGCAGAAGGGCGGGTTCAGAGATGGCAAGCAGGACGGGTTCTGGCAGCGCTGGCACAGCACAGGTGAACTGCTGGACGAAGGGACGTACGACGTCGGCCGGAAGGAAGGCGAGTGGGTCACCTACGCCCCGGACGGCTCCGAAACCAAGCGCAAGGTCTTCAAGTAGCCCGACCCGGTCCCCAACGCTCTCTCACTTAATGAGGGAAATTTCCCATCCCTCTCTCACTATTGAGAGAGGGATGGGACAAAAGCCGCATTAAATGAGAGAGCGTCGGGGCTAGCGGGCGCGCTGCACCCGCTTTTCGTCCCAGACGGGTTCGGCGGATTCGTAGACGCGGCCGTCGGAGCCGAAGACCAGGAAGCGGTCGAAGGTCCGGGCGAACCACCGGTCGTGAGTGACGGCCAGGACAGTCCCCTCAAAGTGGTCGATGGCCTTCTCCAGCGCCTCGGCGGAGTGCAGGTCCAGGTTGTCGGTCGGCTCATCGAGAAGCAGCAGCGTGGCACCCGAAAGCTGCAGCAGCAGGATCTGGAACCTGGCCTGCTGCCCTCCGGAGAGGGATTCATACTTCTGCTCGGACTGGCCCGCCAGGCCATAACCGTCCAGTGCGCCGGCGGCGGCCTCACGGCCCAGCCCGGACCGGTGTTCGTCGCCGCGGTGCAAAATCTCCAGCAGTGTCTTGCCGAGAAGGTCCGGACGGACGTGGGTCTGCGCAAAGAAGCCGGGCCGGATCCGGGCGCCGAGCTTCACGGTGCCTTCGTGCGGCACCTCGGCGATCTCGACGTCGGATACGGGGACGTGCTCCTTCTCCGGGTCCGTGCCGCCGGTGGCGAGCAGGCGCAGGAAGTGGCTCTTGCCGGAACCGTTCGATCCGAGCACACCCACGCGGTCGCCGAACCAGACCTCGGTGGAGAACGGATCCATCAGTCCGGTCAGCTCCAGCTTTTCCGCCACGATGGCGCGTTTGGCAGTCCGGCCGCCCTTGAGGCGCATCTTGACGTTCTGCTCAATGGGAAGTGCCTCGGGAGGACCCACTTCCAGGAATTTTGCCAGCCGGGTCTGGGCCGCGTGGTAGCGGTTGGCCATGTCCGAGCGGAAGGCGGCCTTGTTCTTGTACATGTTGACGAGTTCCTTGAGCTTGATGTGCTCCTCGTCCCAGCGTTTGCGCAACTCCTCGAAGCGGGCGTTGCGGTCCGCGCGCGCGTCCACGTAGGAACCGAAGCCGCCGCCGTGCACCCAGGCGCCGGCGCCGTTGATGCCGGGTTCCAGGGTGACGATGCGCCCTGCGGCGTTGTTCAGCAGTTCGCGGTCATGGCTGATGAAGAACACGGTCTTCCTGGACTCGTTGAGCTTGTCCTCGAGCCAGCGTTTGCCGGGGACGTCAAGGTAGTTGTCCGGTTCGTCCAGGAGCAGGAGTTCGTCGGGGCCGGCAAACAGGGCTTCGAGCACCAGCCGCTTCTGCTCGCCACCGGAGAGGCTCGACGCCGGCCTGTGCTGTGCCCGGTCGAACGGCAGGCCCAGCGCCGCCATGCAGACCTCGTCCCAGACGGTCTCCACGTCGTAACCGCCGGCATCTCCCCAATCCACGATGGCCTGGGCGTAGCGCATCTGCGATGGTTCGTCGTCGTGCTCCACCATGGCGAGCTCTGCCTCATCCACCTCCTTGGCCGCCGCGGCCAGAGCCGGCGGCGCCGCAGAGACCAGCAGGTCCCGGACCGTGGACTCATCCCGGACCTGGCCCACGAACTGGCGCATGATGCCCATGTTCCCGGAGCGGCCGATCACGCCTTCATCAGGGACCAGATCGCCGGCGATGATCCGGAACAGCGTGGTCTTCCCGGTGCCGTTGGGGCCGATCAGCGCCGTTTTGGTGCCGTCCGGGACCTTGAACGTCACGCCGTTGAGCAGCTGCGTGCCATCGGAAAGGAAGTAGTCAATGCCGGAAATGTCTATGTGGGCCACGCCAACAATCTTCCCACGCCCGGCTGCCGGCGCTTTCCGGCGGTCAGCCGGCCGCGGTCAGGAACTGCTTGAGCAAGGGCCCCGAGGTGGTGGCCCCGAGCCCCCCATCCTCGACGAACACTGCGACGGCGAGGTCCCCGTGCACGGCAACAATCCAGGCGTGCGTCTTGGGCGGGTTCTCCTTGCCGAACTCTGCCGTTCCGGTCTTTGCACCAACGGGCGCTCCGGGAACGCTGGACAGGAATCCTGCGTGGCCCGAGGTCACCACGGCCCGCATCATGTCGGCCAGTGCAGCCGCTTCGGCAGCGGTGACCGGTTGGCCGGATGCCTGGGACGGCGCTTCGGGGGTAACGCCCGACGACGGCGACGCGGCATCCGCCGTCGGCTCACCGGGAGTCCCTCCCGCGGCAGCACCGGCGTCGGGGTTCAGGACAAGCTGCGGTGAGACGGGGGAGCCCTTGGCCACGGATCCAGCCATGATGGCCGCTGCCAGGGGCGAGACCAGGACCTTTCCCTGGCCGATCATTGAGGCCGCGTGTTCAGTCCCCGCAGCTTCCCCCGGAACCGAGCCGAGGAAGGCGGCGGCACCCAGCGAAGGCGCCTCCACGGCAACCCCCATGGCCATCGCTGCTGCCTCAAGCTGTGCCTGGGAGACGGAATCGCGGGCTGCGATGAAGGCCGTGTTGCAGGAGTGGGCAAAGGCGTCGCGGAGTGTGACCGAGCCCAGGGAGCTTTCAGGGTAGCCCTCCGCATTCTTGAAGGTCCGGCCGTCCACGGTGAGCGTGGGGGTGCATTCAACCTTCGAATCCGGGGTGAGGCCGTTGCGGAGCATCGCGAGCGAATCCACCATCTTGAAGGTAGATCCCGGGGCGTACTGGCCGAGCATCGCTGTGTTGTAGCCATTGCTTCCGGGGCCGGAGGCGGCCGCCAGAACGGCACCGTTGGAGGGGCGAAGGGCCACGATGGCCGACGCCGGACCCACGCCGGCGAGCGTGCTCTCGGCCAGCGCCTGCAGGTTCGGGTCCAGCGTGGTTTTCAGGGGAGTTCCCGGCGTGGGAGCGACCTCGAAGACCACCCGGCGGGGATCGGTTGCCGCCGCCTGGATCTGTTCAGAGGTGAGATCGGCCCGCTGTGCGCGGATCACCACGGCGTCAGTGCCGCGGAGCTGCGCGTCGTACTGCTGCTGCAGTCCACCGATTCCGGTGATGTCTCCGGCGGTGAGTGCGCCGGCTGACGCTTCGATCTGTTCGGCGTTGGCCTCACCTACGGTGCCAAGGACTGCCCGGGCGAAGGTCCGGCTGGGCGCCAAAGGCTGGGTTGCCGGGATGGCACGGGCGCCGGGGATGGCCTGGATCTGCTGGTCCGTGATGGTCCGGCCTTCTTCACGGAGAGTGATGGCGATGACGAAAGCTTCAGCACCCGACGCCGCGACCTGCTGGGTGTACGCTGCGGGGTCCACCCCGACCAGCTCCGCCAGCTGGGTTGCCGAAGCCGCCGGATCAGCTGCACCCAGCTGCGGCTTATCAATCCCCACGTTCACCACTGGGCGGTAGGTAACCAGCTTCGCGTCGCCGGCGCCCAGGATGTCGGCCCGCTGTGGCGACTGGCTGCCCTTGCTGAGGATTTCATTGTCGTTGAGGCCCGGAACCAGGGATGCCGGGTTCCAGACTGTCAGCCACTTGTCGCCGGATTTCGTGAATTTGGCGGAGACGGTGTATTTCCACTCTCCCGAAGCGATCTTCCACGTGTAGTCCAAGGGGACGCTGGCCGTGTCGCCATCCAGGGTAAGTTCGCCTGCGGCCACCGTTGGCCGGTCCGGCTCCAACGCTTTGAACACGTCCTGGACCTGCTGGCTGGCTACGGCCGAATCCTTGCCATCAAACGGTACAGAGCCGACGTCGAGAGTGGACATGGCTGCTGCAAACTGTTTCGCCGCATTCTCGGCACCCCCTCTGCCGTCGTCGCAGGCAACCAGGGAGGCACCGAGGATGAATACAGCTATGGCAAGTGAAAGTTTCTTTGAGTTCCCCACGGCGCTATTATGCCCCCTTTTTGGAATGCGCTTGCTGACCAGACGTGGGAGGGGCCCCGGACCAACAACGCGGACCCCCGGCTGTCCGGTGGAGGCGGCTCAGAGCCCCAGCGCCGGAACACCACGCCCAAATATGTCTTTCAGGGCATACTTAGCGGCGAAGAAGCCGGGCATGCCTGTCACGCCGGGGCCTGGCGGTGTGGATGAGGAACACAGATACACGCCAGGCAATGGCGTGCGCCATGGGACGCGGGAGAGGACGGGCCGCTGGAGAAGTCCCCGCATGTCCATGATTCCCGCACTGAAATCTCCGCCGACATAATTCCGGTTGTAGTTGGCCAGGCCGGCCGCTGTGGTGACATGTGTCTGCACCACCACGTCGCGGAAGCCCGGCGCGAAGCGCTCCAGCTGGGCTGTGACGGCTTCGCTCATATCCCTGTCCGAGCCTGCCGGAACGTGGCAGTATGCCCACAGGGTGTGGCGCCCGGCCGGGGCCCGGCTGCCGTCAAAACGGGATGGTTGGGCAACCAGTACGTAGGGGCGCCCGGGATGCTTTCCTGCAGACACTTCGTTTTCCGCCTGGGCTACTTCCGCCCGGGTGCCGCCCACATGAACCGTTCCGGCGTCGGCGAGTTCTTTGGCAGCCCAGGGGACCGGACCGGACAGGATGTAGTCCACCTTGCAGGACCCGTTGCCGTATCGGAATGACTCCAGGGACCTCCGGTACTTCCCGGGCAGTTGGTCGCCGGCGATGTTGAGCAGTCCCTGCGGGGCTACGTCCAGCAAGGTAACCCGCGCACTCTGAAGCTGTCCGAGGTTGTCGATGGGCACATCGGTGTGGATTATTCCGCCGTGGGCGCGGATGTCATCTGCCAGTGCCCCCGCAATGGCGGCAGAGCCGCCCAGCGGGATAGGCCAGCCCTGCCCATGTGCCAGGGCTGTGAGCATCAGGCCTGCCCCCGCCGCAGCCAGCGAGGGCAGGTGCGAGACGGCATGGGCAGCCACGCCACTGAGCAGGGCGGGCGCCAGCGGCTCCTTGAAGCGGGCGTTCCACAGCGGAGAGCCCTGTTCGAGGGTGCGCATCCCGAAGAGCGCCGCAGCCAGGGGGTTCCTGGGGACCCGGAGCAGCTGGTGCTGGGTGAAGTCCATGACCCCGTCGATCCGGCTGACCAGCGGGCCAAGAAGCCGGCGGTAGGCTGCACCGTCCCTGCCCAGGCCTTCGGCGGTCCGTTCCAGGGAGTGATAGCCCAGGGCAGCCCGGCCGCCGTCGAGGGGTGACCCGAAGGCAAGCTCCGGAACCGCGAGCTCGATCCTGCGTGCCAGCTCGAAAGCGCGGAAGAAGGGTGAGGCCAGAGCCATGGGGTGGACCGCCGAGCAGATGTCATGGAGGTGCCCGGGCTGCATCAGCTCGGAGGTGCGGGTACCGCCACCGATGGTGCCGGCGGCCTCAAAGATCTCGACCGAGAGTCCGGCCCGGGCCATCACGGCAGCGGCGGCAAGCCCGTTGGGGCCGGCACCCACGACGGCGACGTCAGGCATGCCGCTTCTCCCGCCAGGGGAGGATTGCCCGGGAGGGATGCCGGGGATTGATGCGCAGCCAATCGGGCAGGGCCTCGTACGGTCCGCCCTGCGGGTCATCGACGTCGTGGCGGCGGATGGGATCGTAGGTGGGGTCATAAATGTCCCAAACGACCCTGAGCATCAGATATGCCGTAGCGAGCATATGGGCTGCAACCGCCAGGACGTAGTACGGCATATCGATATTGTGCTGCGAGGTCCCCTGGCTTGTCACTTGGCCAAGGTACATCCAGATAGCAACCCAGTGAAAGGCCTCGACGCCTTGCCAGACGAGGAAGTCCCGCCACCGCGGCCGCGCCAAAGCCACAAGCGGGATCAGCCAGAGCACAAACTGGGGTGAGTAGACCTTGTTGGTCAGAATGAATGCTGCCACGATCAGGAATACCAGCTGGGCCAGCCGCGGCCGCCGGGATGCGGTGAGGGCCAGCAGCGCTATAAGGAGGCAGGCCAGGAGGAAGAGCGATACGGCCAGCCAATTGATGACCGCGGCGTCCAGGACCGTCCAGCGGAGCCGGCGGGCCACCAGGTTGTAGGCGTACCAGAGCGAACCGTAGCCCGCTTCCCTGTTGCCCGGAAAACCAAAGGAATGACCCCAGCTGGACGGGTTGGCGAGGACGATGGGAGCGTTGACCGCCAGCCAGGCACCTGCGGCGGCCGCTGAAGTCACCAGGAACGGGCGGATCCGCCCGGTACGCAGCGCCAGCAGGAGGATGGCAACCAGGATGAGGACGGCGTACAGCTTTGACGCCGCAGCAAGGCCGATCAGTACGCCCGCCAGGACCAGCCTGCCGCGTGAGAAGCACAGCATGGCCAGGGCCAGGAACCCCACGGCCCACATGTCCCAATTGATGGTCCCGGCCAGAACGATGCCAGGAGCCAGAGCCACCATCGCAGCATCCCAGGGGCGCCGCCGGGACATCCGGGCGGTGGCCAGCACCGTGACAACCCAGACTGCTGCGATCAGGGTCGCATTCGTATCGAAGTAGCCCAGGACCCGCGTATCGGAAACACCCTCACCCGGGATCAGCCAGGCGGTCGCCCCGGCTATGAGTCCAACCAGGACAGGATCGTCAAAAATGCTTCCCTGGCTCAAAAACGGGAACGTGCCCTCGCCCAGTCCGCGGTTCCTGAAGTAGTCCGGAAAATCCGAGTAACAGGTGGAATAGAACTGTCCGGGCGTTTCCCAGCCGTTGGCCCGGCAATAGCCTTTGATGGCGATGCCGGCCAATGCTGCCAGCACCGTCAGGATGATCAGCACGCGCTCCACGGTAAACACGCCGGGGGAGACGATGCCCGGCGCCGATCGGGCTCCCAGCGGTCCGCCAATCAGCTCCGTGAAGTTCCTCAGCAGCAGGTCACTGCGGCTCGGCACCACCAGGCGGGCGCGCCTGGGGAGTCGCGGCGGCTTCGTCTCCTGCATGACTCAGAGCTTACCGGGGTGGTGCCCTGGGAGACCGTGAAAATGTGATCAGGGCACCGGCGGTTTCCGGGCTTCAGCGCAGGCCGGCCCTTTGCTGGTGCATCAGGACAAAAACGTCGTCGCGCCGTTGGTCCAGCAGCCGCCCGTTGAATTGGCGGCGCTCAGTGCGGACAGGAACGCGCAGCCTCAACAGCGCCCTCTTGATTTTCTTGATCATTGTATTACCTCCTTTCCGATGGAAATGGGCATGGCAAATAAAGCCAACTAAAGCCAGATAAAAGTCGGCCTAATTCAGGCAAAGAAATGCCCGGTGTTAATGAGTGGTTTGCAAAAGCGCAATGGGGCCGCGGAAATAGCGTGGTGCAGCGCCCAACAGGAAGCACGGTTCCGAATTATGGGGTTGCTGCGTCACCGCATGGGCCGCTGCGCAGTGCGCCGGCGCACGCCAACAGGTGGTGGAAGGCGCTTCCCGCTCCAGTGGTTCCGCCACAAAGGCGGACTCAGGTGCTGGGGCTAGGAGGCAAGCACTCCTTGAAAGTGGCGCGCGAAAGCAGCAGGGGCCGGGGTGGCGGTGATGGTCATCTTCCATCCGCTAGTCAAAGTAATCATTGTCCCAACCTCCTTTTCTGCTCAGCCGTTGCACCAGCAGACTGGCCCGGCAACGCGCACCGCGACCCCGGCAGATCGCTCTGGGGTCAGGAATAAAATTACCCTACGAACACGGCTATGCGCTACATAATTCATAAACTTTTTTCAAGAAAGTTTATGAATGCCCTTATAGTCCCCAACGGACAATGGCGGGCGTCCTTTTGTCCCATCCCAAGGTGCAGACTTTTGCCGTGCCCAGGATGAAGTGGCGGCCTTCTGCGGGCGGCAATTCGAGCCACCGCGCAGTCAGGATCCGGGAGAAGTGCCCATGGGCCACAATCAGGACGTTATCCAGCCCCGATTCCAGCACCCGCGCCACGATCTTGTCCGCGCGGGCGGCCACCTCGTCCAGGGTTTCGCCGTTCGGCACCCCATGCGTCCAGATCAGGTAGTCAGGATTGTCCTTGCGGATGAGATCAGAGCTGATGCCCTCGTAATCGCCGTAGTTCCATTCAACGGACAGCGGTTCGTGCTGCGCGTCAGGGAACCCCGCCAGTTCAGCGGTCCGCCGCGCCCGCCGCAGTGGGGAGGTCAGCACGAGGTCGAAATCGACCGCATCGAGCACCTTCCGGGCCTCCACCGCCTGCTGCTCACCCTCCACGGTCAGGGGCAGATCAGTGAGTCCCGTGTATTGCCCGCTCTTGGACCATTCCGTCTCACCGTGGCGCATGATCCAGAGCTGGGGACGTGGCGCAAACATCGGGACGCTCATGTGGACTCCTTGTTCGGGGAAGGTTCGACGCCGGCAGCAGACGGTGCGGTCTCCGCTGGCTGGGGTGCGGGTTCGGTAAGGGGGGTGGATTCCGGCTGTTCGGCCCACCACGCCAGGAGCCGTGCCTGGGCATCTTCCGGCTGCAGGGGTCCGTGCTCCATCCGTTCCTCCAGCAGGTACTTATAGGCACGGCCAACAACGGGTCCCGGCCTGAGGTTCAGGATGGCCATGATTTGGGCGCCGTCCAGGTCGGGGCGCACAGCGTCAAGCGACTCCTGCTCCCGGAGCGTGGCGATCCTGTCTTCCAGGTCGTCGTAGGCGAACGCGAGGCGCTCGGCTTTGCGTTGGTTGCGGGTGGTGACGTCCGAGCGAGTCAGGCGGTGCAGCCGCTCCAGCAGAGGACCTGCGTCCGTGACGTAGCGCCTGACCGCGGAGTCGCTCCAGCCGGCCTCCCCGTAGCCGTAGAAGCGCATGTGCAGCTCCACCAGGCGGGCGACCGCTTTGACGGTGTCGTTGTCGAAGCGAAGCGTCTTCATCCGCTTTGCGGTCAATTTGGATCCCACCATGTCGTGGTGGCGGAAGCTGACCGCGCCGCCCGGTTCGAAGCGGCGCGTAGCCGGCTTGCCGACGTCGTGCATCAGCGCTGCGAACCGCAGCACAAAATCGGGAGCCGGCACGGCGCCGTCGGCATCGGTCTCCAAAGCGGCGGCCTGCTCCAGCACCTGGAGGGAGTGCTGGTACACGTCCTTGTGGCGGTGGTGCTCGTCGGATTCCAGCCGCAGGGCGGAGACTTCCGGCAACACGAATTCGGCGAGTCCGGTTTCCACCAGCAGGTCAACACCGGCCCGGGGGTGGGCACCGCAGATGAGCTTGACCAGTTCATCGCGCACGCGCTCCGCAGAGATGATGGTGATGCGTTCCGCCATCTGGGTCATGGCCAACCGGACGTCGTCGTGCACTGCTATACCCAGCTGCGAGGCAAACCGGGCGGCACGCATCATGCGGAGCGGGTCATCGGAGAAAGAGTCCTCGGGGGAGCCGGGTGTGGCAAGAACGGTGGCGTGGAGGTCCCGGACACCGCCGAACGGATCAACCAGTTCCAGGGAGGGGAGCTTCAATGCCATGGCGTTGATGGTGAAGTCCCGGCGCAGCAGGTCGTCGGTGAGCGAGGATCCGAAGGCCACCACGGGCTTGCGCGATTCAGGGTCATAGGCCTCGGCCCGGTAGGTGGTGATCTCGATCTGGAATCCGGCCTTGCGCATGCCGATGGTTCCGAAGGCGCGGCCGATCTCCCAGTAGTTGTCGGCCCATTTCCTGATGAGGGCCACGGTTTGGTCCGGGGTGGCGTCGGTGGTGAAGTCCAGGTCCGGCGACGTCCGGCCGAGGAAGAGGTCCCGCACCGGACCGCCCACCAGCGACAGCTCGTGGCCGGCGTCGACAAAGCGCTGCCCGAGTTCCAGGACCACCGGGTCTACCTGGAATTCGACAGTGTGGGAATCAGTCTTGTGATGTGCGTGCGCCATAGTTACTTAAGCTTGTCAGAAACCAGCGGCTTGGCAGGCCAAAATCCGGTCAAGATCGCGCGTATTCGCTCACAGGGCCGCAAACTGCGTCATACGCCGTCCATCTTGAAGTCATGTTCCGGTCATCATGAACGGGCAAGAGTCGTTAGAGTGGACTCCATGGCCCATCCCGTACCGAGCGCTCCCGGCAGGAGGACAAACGCACCGTTGCCATCGGCAATCGGTGCCCACGTCGCGCCCGCCTTGCACTCGGCGCCGGCCTCGCTCCCCACCGTTGAGGAAATTTCCGCCGGAGGCGTTGTGGTGGACACGTCCGACGCCGAACTCAGGGTTGCGATCATTGCCCGCCTTAACAGGGGCGGACGCCTGGAGTGGTGCCTTCCGAAGGGCCACCCGGAAGGCAAGGAAGACAACGAGCAGGCCGCGGTCCGCGAGATAGCCGAAGAAACAGGCATCGAGGGTGACATCCTGGCGCCGCTGGGCAGCATCGACTACTGGTTCACCGTGAGCGGCCACCGCGTCCACAAGACCGTCCACCACTATTTGCTCCGCGCCACCGGCGGCGAACTCACCATCGAGAACGATCCTGATCAGGAAGCCGTGGACGTGGCGTGGGTGCCCATCCGGGAGCTGGCGCGGAAACTCTCCTTTCCCAATGAACGCCGCATCGCTGACCTGGCCCGGGACGTCCTGCCGGAACACCTCTGACGCCTGTAGGCTCCCTGTCCGTTGCGGAACAAACCGCGTCCGGGTGAGACGATGAACTCGATGTCAGCTTCCAACTTCCCCTCCGATAAGGCGGGCCGCGCCGGGCAAACCGGGCCGGCCGCCGATCCGGCGGTTCCTGCCGGCCCTGCAACCGGGCCTGTGGCCGCGCCTGACGGCGATCCCGCGGTTCCCAGCGGTCCGAGCGAAACCCGCTCCAGCGCCATCATGGCGGCGGGGACCCTGGTCTCGCGTTTCCTTGGCTTCGGCAAGACGTGGATGCTGGGGGCCGCCCTGGGGCTGAGCTCCACTGTCAATGACACGTTCATCAACGCCAACAACCTGCCCAACCTGATTTTCCTGCTGGTGGCCGGCGGTGTATTCAACGCTGTGCTGGTCCCGCAGATCATTAAGGCAAGCAAGGCACCGGACAGGGGAGCGGACTACATCAGCCGCCTCCTCACCCTCGCCGTCCTCCTCCTCCTGGGCCTCACCGCCCTGGTCACCCTCGCGGCCCCCATGATCATCGACCTGACCACCCAGGGTTACTCACCCCCGCAGAAGGCGCTGGCGGTCGCCTTTGCCTTCTGGTGCCTGCCGCAGATCTTCTTTTACGGTCTCTACGCCCTCCTCACGCAGGTGCTCAACGCCAACGGCGCCTTCGGTCCCGCCATGTGGGCACCGATCCTGAACAACCTCGTGGCCATCGGCGGCCTGGGCATGTTCATCTGGATTTACGGCGCTAATGAGGTCAACCCGCACACCCTGGACAACTGGGGGCCGTCGCAGACGCTGTTCGTGGCCGGCTTCTCCACCATCGGCGTGGTGGCCCAGACCGCTATCCTGCTTATTCCGGTCTTCCGGCTCAGACTGGGCCTTCGTCCCAGGTTCGGCTGGCGCGGGGTGGGACTGGGCCAGGCCGCAAAGCTGAGCGTCTGGACATTGCTGACCGCCGCCGTCGGGCAGCTGGCATTCCTCTACGTCATGCGGATCGCCACCATCCCGGGTGCTGAACGCCTGCGCCTGGAGCGTGCGGGGGATCCTTCCGCTGACTTCCTGCCCGGAAACGCCGTCCTGGAGGTAGCCAGCCAGCTTTACCTGCTGCCGCACTCGATCATTGCGCTCTCGCTCGCCACTGTCCTCTTTAACCGGATGACCCGCGCCTCGCAGGACGGCAACAAGGCCGAGCTCCGTGATGCCCTGTCCCACGGACTCCGGACCATGGCCGTGGCCACGGTCTTTGGTGCCCTTGCCCTGTTTGCGCTGGCCGGCCCGCTGGGCATGTTCTTCTCGGGCGGTGACAGGCAGGACGGCGTGATGCTGGCGCAGACCCTGACCATCCTGGCGCTGAGCACCCCGTTCATGAGCGCCAACTTCATGATGTCCCGGGTGTTCTACGCCAATGAGGATGCCCGGACGCCGTTCTACGTCCAGCTCCTGCTTGCTGTCGTCTACGTGGCCGGTGCCTTCGGAATCCAGTTCCTGCCGGTGGGCCAGATCATTTACGCAATTGCCCTGCTGTACATGGTTGGCAACATCCTGTCAGTGGCCATCAGCGCCTACTTCCTCCGCCGGCTTCTGGGCCACCTCGACGGCCCCCGCATCGCCAACTCCTACATCCGGATGGGCTATGCGGCACTCGGC
>NZ_QAIQ01000142.1 GCF_003061105.1 Arthrobacter sp. HMWF013 | reverse complement strand
ACTTGGGCCTTGTTGGCGGTGCTGCCCAGGAAATTCGTGGTGGCGCCGTCGTCGAGCTTGATGCCGCGGGCGGCGTTGTCCGCCACAGCGGCCTGGTATCCGGCGGTGCCGTAAGGCGCGACGGCGGTGGGCTGGACCAGCGTGGTGGTCCCGCCGGACAAACCGATCTCGCCGTACTGGTTCAACGTGTAGTTGTCCGTGACGGTGACCGGTCCCTGTGGCGCGAGGAGCATGCCCTCGAGGGACTCGCGGAACGATTCGGCGGCCGGCAGGGTGAAGTTGGTGGCCTTTACTTCCGGAGCCGCGTCGGTGAGCTTCTTCAGGTCCGCCGCGGCGGCGACCGTCACCTGGGTCATGTTGTAGAACTCGCTGACGGCACCCGTCACTTCAACGTAGTCGCCGATCTGGACGGAACCAGCGGTTGCGCTCGAGTAGACAAAAACAGCGTCCGACGCCGTGTGGCTGGCCGGGGTGAGGTCCCCGCCGGTTCCCGGGGTCTGGATGTAGTAGCCGGCGAAGCCGCCGGTGGGGAACGTCGCGGTGACTTTGCCGCGGGTGGTCACGGAGGTCCCTGCCAGTGGGCTGGCGGTTCCGGTGCCTTGGATTTCGGCAATCGTCCTGCCCACCGGCGTTGGATCCGGATCGGGCTCAACGGAGCCGCCCGCCGTCTGTGGGGTGATGCTGGGGCTGAGTGCGAAGTCAGCGGTGTTGCTGTTGCTGTCCACGCCGCCGGCGCGGTTCAGGCTCCGGACGTCGGTGTTTGACGTGGTCCCGGCCGCGGCCGCGGTCTCAAAGGTGTTGGACGTGCCATAGCCCAGGAGGTCTGCCACTCCGGCCGGTTCAATGACCGAACCGGTGGCGAGGGTGACGGCTGTTGCCTGCTTCGCCAGCACGATGGTGCCGTTCTGGCCCTGGAAATTCAGGTTCGTGGCTACGGTGTCCGCTGCGGGAAGGTCCGCCCCGTTCGTACCGTTGCTGCTGCCCTGGACGAGGTAGTACCCCTTGGCGGGGATGGAACCCGCCAGGGGAGCCACGGCAGGCGCCGTGGTGCCGCCGGCCGAACGGTACTGGAGTGACCAGCCCGCCAGGGAAACCGGGGAGTCGGAGCCGTTATAGAGCTCAACGAACTTGCTCTTGAACGCTGCGCCGGTACTGCCGCCGCTCAGGTACGCCTCGTTAATGACAACGGGTGAGGTGCCCGCGGCAGCAGGCGATGGGTCGACGGCGAAGGCCGGGCTGGCTGCCAGCGGGGCTGCAACGAGCCCTGCTGCCAGCACGGTGCCGAGCGCTGCCCTCAAGGGGGAGTGATTCATCCGCTCTAACTTTCACTGTGGCCCCGGGGTCTGGGGCGTTTTCTCTGGCCGGAGCGGTGTGCACCGGCCAGTGAGCCGGTCATTTCATCCGGCCAGACGTGTCCATTGGAGAGCCAAGCAGCACTGAGTGAACGCGAGGTTACCGCAGGGTAGGTTTATGAGGTCGGAGCATAACGCAGAAACCGGCCGGGGTCTTGTCAACAAGGGTGGCAAGACCCCGGCCGGTTCCGGGTGGGGTGCGGACTGTGCGCGGTCTAGCCGGCGATGATCTTGAAAATTGCCCCTGTGGGGTCGGCCAAAGTGGCCAGGCGGCCGAACGGCGAGTCCTCCGGGCCGTCGATCACGGTGGCGCCGAGGTCAACTGCCTGCTTGATCGAAGCGTCGGTGTCTTCGACGGCGAAGTAGATCTGCCAGTGGGAAGGAACCCCGGCCGGGAGGTAGCCCGAGGCGTCCATGATGCCGGCCTTGGCGGCGTCGCCGGCGCCCAGGGTGGTGTAGCGGAACTCCGGGCTGTCACTCATGACATCCGTCTCCCAGCCGAACACGTCCTGGTAGAACTTTACGGCGGCGTCGTAGTCCTTGGTGTGCAGTTCGTGCCAGGCTGGTGTGCCCGGTTCTGCCACCAGTTCGTAGCCCTTCATTTCGCGGGGCTGCCAGACGCCGATGGCCGCCCCTGATGCGTCGCCGAAGATTGCCATGTGGCCCTGTTCCGGGACGTCCATGGGTGGCATGAGCACCTGGCCGCCGTGGGCTGTGACGGCGGCTGCGGTGGCCTCGGCGTCGTCCGAGCGGAGGTAGGTGGACCAGACGTCGGGCATGCCGGCCTGGTCGGCGTCCTTCTGCATGACCCCGGCCACGGATTTTCCGTTCTTGCTCGCCATCATGTAGCCGCCGTACTTGTCCTGGTCTCCGGTTTCGAATTCCCAGCCGAACAGTTCGCCGTAGAACCGGCGGGCAGTGTCAGACTCGGATGTCATCAGATCGATCCAGCAGGGTGCGCCGGGGGTGAGGTCAGGTGCGGGCATAGTGGGCTCCTTGGTGTGAACGGGCGGAAGACAGGCCTCGAACGGGCTGCCGGTCTCGTCATGCAGTGGAGACAGCACCGACACTATGCGGGAGCTCTGACAGTTTCAACGGAACCCAGGGTTAAAGCTAAAGAACCCCGGTTGGCCAGCATTGCTGGCGAACCGGGGTTCCTTTCGCGGAAGGTAAGAGATTCGAACTCTTGGTACGGGGTTACCGCACACTAGTTTTCAAGACTAGCTCCTTCGGCCGCTCGGACAACCTTCCCTAACGAGTAGTGTTTCATAGGCAGTTGGCTGCAACAAAACGCCGGTCCGGCGTGCGTGCGGTGCACACTGGTTTGGTGCACTAATCAGCTAGAAACGGGAGTTCGCGATGAGAGCCGTCTACATAACAGAGCCTGGCGGTCCGGAGGTGCTGGAGGTCCGTGAGGTGGACGCGCCGGTCCCAGGGCAGGGCGAGGTACTGATCGACGTCGTCGCGGCGGGTTTGAACAGGGCCGACGTCCAGCAGCGCCGGGGCTTCTATCCGCCGCCGCCGGGTGCCTCCGAGGTTCCGGGGCTGGAAGTCTCGGGCCGGATTGCCGGGTTCGGGCCCGGCGTCACCAAGGCATTTTCCATTGGGGACAAGGTGGTGGCGCTGCTGGCCGGGGGAGGCTACGCCGAAAAGGTCGCCGTTCCGGCGGGGCAGGTGCTGCGGATCCCCGACGGCGTTGACGTGGTCACTGCCGCTGCCCTGCCGGAAGTTGCGGCCACCGTATATTCGAACCTGATCATGACCGCGCAACTGCAGGCGGGCGAGACCGTACTGATCCATGGCGCCACCGGCGGGATCGGCACCATGGCCATCCAGTTGGCCAAGGCCTTCGGTGCCAAGGTAGCCACCACGGCGGGGACGGATGAGAAAGTCGGCACGGCCAAGGCTTTCCTGGGGGCTGACATAGCCATCAACTACAAAGAGGAAGCCTTCCCGGAAAGCCTCCGGCGGCAGAACGGCGGCAAGGGAGCCGACGTCATCCTGGACGTGGTGGGGGCCAAGTACCTGGCGCAAAACGTTGATGCGCTCGCCGATTACGGCCGGCTTGTGGTCATTGGACTGCAGGGCGGCGCCAAAGGCGAACTGGACCTGGGTTTGCTCCTGAAGAAGCGTGCCGCGGTGGTGGCCACTGCGCTGAGGCCCCGGCCGGTGGCGGAGAAGGGTGCCATCATGAACGCCGTGCGGGAGTCCGTGTGGCCGCTGATCTCTGACGGCCGGATCCGCCCCCTGGTGGCGAAGACTTTTCCGTTGGCCCAGGTTCAGGCGGCGCATGAGTACTTCGATTCCGGAGACCACGTAGGGAAGATCCTGCTCGTCATGTAACCGCCACGGAGCGGCGGAGTAAATACTGAGTATTGTGCCCTGGGCAGGATTGCGTTAGCCTCAGTCCATACGCGGTATGCACGGGTCTTGGGGGTCCGTGCGTACCGCCCGCTGACGCCGTCGCAAGGAGCACCATGTCCATCCGCCACAGCCTCCTCGCCCTGTTGCAGGATCAGCCGCGTTACGGCTACCAGCTCAGGGTCGAGTTCGAGAACCGCACCGGGTCCACG
>NZ_QAIQ01000141.1 GCF_003061105.1 Arthrobacter sp. HMWF013 | reverse complement strand
GCCCGGTACTCCTCCAGGCCAAATTGATCGGTTCAGGAACATTCAAGCCCCTCAAATCGGGAACGGACCCAGTGGACGTGGGCGCGGGCCTGGTTCAGGCACCGACGAACAACAACTGAACTCTTTCGAAGAACAGGCAAATGAAGATACCGGACGAGGTACTCACCGCAACCCAGGCGCGGTTCCAGGAGCGGCGCGGTCCACGGGCGGACACGGAAGAGAAGATTGCCGAGGCGCAGACCCCGGAAGGAAGCATCCTCAACGTGGATGCACCGGAACGGGTGGCGCTGCGATCCCGGCGGGTCCTGCGTCAGCCCGTTGTCATGGACGCGCTCAGGGCAACCGCCGACACCTCCCCGGCAGCGGAGGGCCGGGTGCAGGACGTTCATGTGCTGGAGCGGATCATCGGCGGAAACAACCTGCTCGGCATCGCGTTCCTGGAACTGGGTTCAACGGTCTCGCGCAGCGTGGGCCGGATCATCGTCCGCGACCGCTTCCAGATCCGCGGCTTCGGCACTGGGTTCATGATCTCGCCGCGCTTGGCCCTGACGAACAACCATGTGCTGCCCGACGCTCCGTCCGCCCGGTTCTCCCGGCTGGAATTCAACTTCCAGAACGGACTCAGCGGACTTCCACTGACCACATCGCAGTTCGACCTGGAACCGGATACCTTCTTCCGGACCGACGCCGGCCTGGATGTCACCATCGTCGCGGTCGCTGCGCAGTCCCGGCCCGACGGAACCACAGCCTCCGTGCCTTTGGCCGGCTTTGGCTTCAACCGCACCACCAAGGACCAGGGAAAGATCCTGCTGGGCGAGTCAATCAACATCATCCAGCACCCGGAGGGCCAGGAGAAACAGCTCGCGCTGCAGCAAAACGAACTCATCGACCGCTTCGACCAATTCCTGCACTACCACACCGACACGTCGCCGGGCTCCTCTGGTTCACCGCTCTTCAACAACCAATGGGAGATCCTCGGCCTTCACCACTCGGGCGTGCCTGCCCGCAACGAGGCAGGCGAAATCCTGACCGTGGACGGCACGGTGTGGGACAAGACCCAGGATGAACTCAAGATCCAGTGGATAGCCAACGAAGGCATCCGCATCAGCAGCATCCTGACCTGGCTTGGCCAAGCCGCCGACGGCCTCAACGCCCAGGAACGGATCCTGCTCGAGGAGGCCCTGAATCCACCGTCCCTTCCGACCGGGCCCCAACAGCCGGCTGAGGAGCAGCAGCACTCACGGCTTGCCGCACAACCCGTCCCGCGCCTTCCCGCGACCACAGACGGCGCCGTCGCATTTACCATTCCCCTGCACATCACCCTTCGGGTCGGCGAGATACGGCATGACACTGGTTAGTGGCCCGGTACGGGCGGGCCTTGCCGCATCAGGCCCTCGTCACGCGGGAGTCCGCGCGGCGCTGGTCGTCGTGGCCGTGACGATTCTGGCGCTGGCGTGGCCCCTCGGGGCGCCCCTTTATGCGCAGGTCTACCCGGGGCCGGACGCCGGCACAGTCAATGAGGCAATCACCAACGCCGGGCTCGATGCGGGGTTCGATTCCGAGCCGCTCACACAATTCGAGACCACCACCTTCAGGGCGACCGTCATCTACGGCACGTCCTCACCCGGGCTGCCGACAGTAAAGGTTGCGTGGAGCAATGAGGCCCAGCTTGCGGCAGAAGCTGAGGACACGTTCAACATCGTGCCGACGTCCGCGTCCCGTCAGTTCCTCGACGCCGGCACCCGCCGTCCCGGCGGGGGTTATGAGCTCACCTGGACCTGGAATGTGACGCCCGTCGTCTCCGGCCAGCAGACGCTCTTACTGAGGATCCTTCCCATTGTCGTCGTCGAAGGCGAAGTGGTTCCCGGCCTTATCGACGTCAACAAGCCGATCGCGGTGACGGTTGACGTCCACCCGGTCCAGCGCGACTTCGACGATGCTTTGAAGGCCGCCGCCGACATGAATATCAGCCTGCCCACCGAGATGATTGTTGGTGAAAAGTACGACGTCAGTGCATCGATGTCGCTGGCAGCCGGTCACTCCGACACAGTGAGCGCCGACATCGATGTGAACCCGGACGCAGACTCCGCTGCAGTCACGATCCTCGAGGCGTCGGCAGCACCCTCAGCCGCACGGGCAGCGCTGGCCGTATCCGGTGAGGAAAGCATCGTCCGACGCTGGACCGTGATCTCCGACGAGCCGGGGCAGGTTTCCCTCATCTTCACGGCCACAATTGAAGGCCACGCTGCGGCACAGGACCTGGCCGGCAAAGTCCCGAAAAAAGCATCAGCGCGGGCCACCGAACGAGGCCCGGGACCATGGGATATCTTCGCGCAAGCGGTGCAATATGTCGCACCGATCGTGGCTCTGGCGATCGGCATCCTCGCACTGTCGGCGGCATGGAAGAAGCGGAAGGCGAAGGCGGAGGACTTGGACGATCAGCAGGCTGCCGAGGGTTCGGGCGACCCGGCGTCGTGATGGCTTACCTGCTGCTGGCTGCGTTCGCATGGACTGTTGCCTCGAGGGGTGGGACCGGCGCGCGTGACGTGGCTGTCGTGCTGGGGCTTCTCGTCGTTGCGGTGATCGCGGGCCGGGCATGGCCACGACGGGACGTTGCCCTGTGGGTGGCATTCGCAGCGCTCGTGTGCTGGCTGCTGACCATCGGCCTGCTCCGTGGCCTTACCCTCGAGACCGTTCGAGTGCCGCTGCTCGTCCTGATCGCTGCCCTCACAGCCCTCGCGGTGGGCCGGATGGGCATCCTGAACCGGGACGCACTGGTGACCGGACTGATCGTCGTGGGATGCCTCCAGTCCATGATCGCTCTCGTGGAGCTGATGGTGACAGTCCCGATCGACCCGCCGGCACCGCCACGCGCCGGCGCACTGCTCGGCTCCCCCAACGGCCTTGGCATACTGCTCGTCGGAACCTCCGTCCTCACCGCCCGCGAGGTCGATCGCCGCGGTGGCTGGCTGCCCGCGGCGGCGCTGCTCCTGCAGGGCTGTGCGATCCTGGCAACCGGCAGTCGCACCGCCGTCGTGATTGCGTCGGCCCTTCTCGTCGGATACGTCGCGACCCACGCGGGCTGGAGACGAGGGCTGCTCGCAGCGGCAGGCTTCTGCGCCGCCGTGACCGTCGTGATCTGGCGGACTGCTTCCGAGCGGGAACCGGAAAGGCCCCGCATCTGGCAGGAAGCCCTGCAGCGCATCGCCGCCCAACCGCTGCTGGGCGAGGGCCCGGCGCCGGCAGCCTTCACCCCCGCCTTCCCCGGCGCCCGGATCACTACACATGCCCACAACGAGTTCCTGCAGTGGGGCGTCGAGTACGGGCTTGTCGGCATCGTGCTCGCCCTCGTCGTGGTGGTCCTTGCCCCTCCGGGCAGTCCGCCGACCCTCCCGGGCCGACCGCTGGCTCCAGTTCGCTGCGCTCGCCCTCCTGATGTCCAGCCTCACCGACTTCACACTTCGGATCACAGCGCTCACGCTGGCCGCTGCCGCCCTGAGCGCACTGGCCGTGACGGAACCCAGGACCGCCGAGAAACTACCGGCGCGGCCCCGTGAACCCGGACGGGCACCATCAGCATCCTCCGGCTGAGCCTGCTTGAAGCAATCCCGCCGTCCCGTCCCATCGATCGAAAGGCAAGCAAGTGGAGGATCTCATAGGGCGCCTGAAGGCCGCCAACGCTCAGATCGAACGCCGGGATCGCTTGCTTGGCGAGGAGATGCTCGAACGCCGTGCGGCCACAGAAATGATCCCGGAATTAGCCGGCCGCGACCTCGAGGGTGCCCAGGGCGGGCACGGGCCGATGATCGAGTTGGGTGGCCAAACGGTGGATCGTTTTGAATTTGCGCAGGAGACGATTGTCCTGCGGACCGGGCGGCCCGTGCTGGCCGTCGTCGGCGATGAGGCTCAGCTCGTGTTTTCCGATCCGGAGAGCAACGTCTGGACGTCGCGTCTCCGGGATGCTTCAGAGCATCTGATGAGCGCCGCGCGGGCGGTCGGCCGCATCGAGGTCGAAGGACACGCCTTGGCCTGGCTCGGCACCGGTTGGCTCGTGAGACCGGATGTCGTGGTCACGAATCGACACGTCGCGGCCGAGTTCGGGCGCAGCGACGGAACGTCATTCGTGTTCAAGCAGGGAATGGGCGGCAGCCAGATGGATGCCTCGATCGACTTCCTGGAAGAGATCGGCAGCACCAAAGAGCGGACGTTTCGGCTGAACCGGATTCTGCACATCGAGGATTCAGACGGACCTGATGTGGCGTTTGTGCAGGTCACGGCGACCAGGGAACACGCCCTTACAGCGCCCATCGGCCTGGCCGCCCATTCCGAAGACAACGAGATGGTGGCGGTGATCGGCTACCCGGCACGGGACAGCCGCATCCCGGACCAGCAGCTGATGGACGAGATCTTCGGGAACGTCTATGACAAGAAGCGGCTCGCTCCTGGCCAACTGACCGGGTCGGATTCGACGTCGGTCCGCCACGATTGTTCGACTCTCGGCGGCAATTCCGGGTCGGTTGTACTGTCGCTCAAGACGGGCGAGGCGGTGGGTCTGCATTTCGCGGGCCGGTTCCTCAGAAGCAATTTCGCAGTACCGGGCACACTTGTGAGGGAACGGCTCGAAAAGGTCTTGAGCGGCAGGACCCGGACGGGCCCTGTTCATCACACGGTTCCGGATCGGCCGGCGCCCATGAATCCGCAGGCACCCGCAGCTCCACGGAGCCAGACAGGGTTCTCGTTCGTGGTTCCACTCCGCGTGACGGTGGAGGTCGGGAACCCCTACGCTGAAGGCGAGGACCAACGCCCCCGGGTCACGGATGGGTCGTCGACACCGGTCGATACAGAGGACGAAGTATTCACCGAGGCGGTTCCGGCGGACTACCGGGACCGCCTGGGGTATGAGGAGACATTTCTCGGCACTGCCGTACCGATGCCGTCGGTAACGACCAGGCGGGATGATGTCCTGAACTTCGCCGTCGATGGAAACACCGACGATGTGCTGCGGTACGAACATTTCGCGGTCATGATGAGCAGGAGCCGCAGGCTGTGCCTGTTCAGCGCGGTGAACATCGACGGGCTCCAATCCATATCCATGCCGCGCGTTGGCTGGCGCACGGATCCCCGTATTCCGCTCGGAGCCCAGATCCGCAAGGAGTGCTACGGCGCCGAGCCAAAGTTCTCGCGGGGTCACATGACCCGGCGGGAAGACCCGGTCTGGGGTCCTGGGGATGGCGCATCGAAGGCGAATGCGGACTCCATGCACGTCACCAACGCCGTCCCCCAGATGCAACCCTTCAACGGTGGAGTCTGGCTCGAGCTCGAGAATTACGCGCTCCAGAACGCACGCAAGGACGACATGAGGATCTCGGTCTTTACCGGTCCCTTCCTGACGGACGGGGACCCCGTCAGGTTTGGTGTGCAGATCCCGACAGAGTTCTGGAAGGTCATTGCGTTCATTCATGACGAGACGGGGCAACTGTGTGCCACCGGCTACACAATGTCGCAGCAGGACTTCCTGCGTGAAGAGGAATTTGTTTTCGGCAAGCACAAAACTTCGCAGCGATCCATCGCCTCCATCGAGCAACGCACCGGACTCTCGTTCGGGCCGCTCGCCGCACTCGACCCCATCGAGGACACCGAGGGTCTGGTTTCGGAGCTGACCGACGTCCGGCAGATCCGCTTCATCGGACGTTAAGCCGTCAGACCGTGATGCCGGGAACCCTTGCACATCCGCTATTCAGCGATACTATGTAGTGGTAGTCAGCAACACTAGGTAGTTGGAGACGTGATCCATGGGCAAGCAGATGACCGAGATGCTCAAGGGCACGCTGGAGGGCATCGTCCTCGCCATTTTGGCCGTGCAACCGGCGTACGGCTATGAGATTACGGCACGGCTGCGTGACCAGGGCTTCTCTGACATCGTCGAAGGCACCGTCTACGCGTTGCTGGTCAGGATCGAACAGCGCGGGCTCGTGGACGTCGAAAAAGTCCCGTCCGAGAAAGGCCCGCCGCGCAAGGTCTATTCGCTGAACGCGCTGGGCGGCGAGTACCTCGACGAGTTCTGGAAGTCCTGGAGCTTCCTGGAAAACCGGATCGGGCAGCTCCGCCTCCACATCGAACGCCCCCTGGGCGAAGGAGAATAATCATGGCCGCAAAATGGATCGAGACGATTACTGGCTCATTCGAGGACAAGAAACGATGGCGCCGGTACAAGGCCCGCAAGGAAGAGTTCCCGCCGGGCTACCGGACCGCGATCGACGGACTCGAACGATACTTCATGTACGCGGGTTCGATCGTCAAAGGCGATGTGCTCATGCAGATGCTCGAGGACCTCGCAGACCTGATTGAGCGGGCCGCTGTGGACGGCACCCCGATCCGCGACATCGTCGGCGATGACC